>DATLZJ010000068.1:0-13112 GCA_035574055.1 Caldilineaceae bacterium | reverse complement strand
TGTTGCCTTTCAACACAGCCAGCGCCTCCAGGCCATCCCGCGCCACGGTGAGTGTATGGGGCAAGGGCCAGGTGCGAAAGGCGCGCTGTAGCGCCTCCGCTTCCACATCATCATCCTCCACCAAAAGCAGGTGGATCGGTTGCTCCATTGTTAGCTCCCATGCATAATGGCGTGAGACGCAATGGGTTGGCGCTGGCTGATGTGGCCCATTCGTTTTTGGTGTCAGTGACTCTCTGCGCTTGCTTGAAATGTTTATGCGGCAAAAGTATTTTAGTGCAGAGACCACCGTCTGGCAAATGGGCAAAGGGAGCTTCTAGGGGGGAAGGTGGCTGATCAGTCGGAAGAAAAGGCGGATTTGGCGGAGATGTGGGTTCGGTTGGAGGAGGCGTGGGCTAGAGTCTCGCGGCAGATCTCTGCCGAGCTAAATACGCAGTATGCGGCTGTGCCGGCCGGTCAGGCGCTGCTGCTGCAACTGCTGGATGCGTTTGGGCCACAGCGGATGTCGGACCTGGCGACCTTGTTGGGGATGTCCCACGGCGGCTGCACGCTTTTGGTCCACCGCGCCCAAGCCGCGGCCTTGGTCAAACGTGTGCGTGATGGGGCCGATCGCCGGGTGGTCTGGGTGGAGATGGATGGGCAGGGCGAGGCGCTGCTGGCCGAGATGCGCCGGGCGCGGGCGCAGATCATCGCCCATTACATTACACAACTCGACCCTAGCGTGGTCAAGACGCTGGCCGAGCTGCTGGAGCGAATCACCTTGGCGTTCAGCAAAGCGCCGGAGCGATAGCCCAACCCGGCTATGGCGCGGTTCGCTAGGGCAGACATTTGCCAAAGGCGGGGCGATCCGATTCTGAGCTACGACAGAGGGACTAGGACAAAAGTCGTTCGACAATCTACGTAGGCGCTCCGGGAAAGGATTCATAAAAAACTGATAACATTCCGACAGGCAACCCAGGGCCATTGTACGCTATACTAGCCAAGTAGAGGCTTGCGGATTGCTGTCCGAACCGGGTACGCCTCAAGCTCCTGCGAGAATTCGATGGCCGCTCTCTATGTTCTAGTAGTCGGCGGCGCCACACAGGCTTGGATTGACCTGTTTTACCAGCACTCTGCTTTCAACCAGCAGGATGTGCGGGGTGTGGTGCTGTCGAGCGCAAGGTTGAGCGCTGCGCCTGCTATTGCCTGTTCGTTTGAACTGGTAGTCATTGATATCGAGAACACGACAGACGCGTTGAGCCTGTGCCGGCGGCTGCGGGCGCTCTACCGGGGCGCTCTCTTGCTGCTCGTCGCCGATATAGACGCGCGTCTCCTGTGTGAAGCCCAGGCAGCCGGTGTGGATGAGTGTATTGCCAGGTCCGCAGACTCGCGACAACTGCGGGCGGCGCTGCTCTGCTGGTGTGATCGTATCCGCCAGGCGAACAGCCTCGAATGAGTGAACCCGCTGAATGCAGATGGCGACGAAACGGACGCTTCCACGGGCTGCTTTGCAGCAGACGCTTGCCTATCTCTTCGACGGCCAGCCACACGCGCTGGCCAGACCCGTTGAGCATTGGATCACCACATCCAAGCCTTTTGCGCGCTTTGTCCAGACCTACCAGTCGAAAATTCGCAAGAAAGCCAGGACAGCCCAAGAGGCCGAGCAGAGCCATAACCTCTATTGTGAGCTGCGAACAGCTTATCTGCTCTTGCAGGAGCCGGCCTTCGCCGTCGAGTATGAACCCCACGCCAAGCAGCACGGGCGCAGCCCCGACTTCGCCGTGACCTACAGAACCCATACACGCTTCTACGTCGAGGTGACCCGCCTGCGCCTTCCCCAACAGGAGCAGCCGCTTGACCAACGGCAGGCCGGCGAGGATGACGATGGCCCAACTCATGGGCAAGCGAATCGGAATCTGGAGGACAACAACCCGGCGGAGCACCATCCACAGGAAAGCGCAGCCATGATGCAGCGCTATCGCAGCCGGCGGCTGGCCGATGTCGTCTGTGACAAGATAGGTCAGCTAGCCCCAGGCGCCGCCAATGTCTTATGGATGTGGGTGCAAAGCCAGGGGACGCAGGAGATCGAGCTTGAGCCGCTGATGTTGGGTCTCAAGCGGCGAGCCGAGCAGCGCGATGCTGCGCTGCTGGCCCGCTATGGCTTTCGCCATCCGGCTGACTTCATCCACCATTACCAGCGACTCAGCCTCGTTCTGGTCCAACCTCTGCAAGCGCCGGATGAGCGCCCGCTGGTGTGGAGCAACAACGACGCCAGACATCCCCTGCCCGCAAAGGTCAGAAATCTCCTCGATTCGCTCATCACCGCCGACAGCTCCCAAGACTTCATGCCAGACGCTCCGGCATCGTCACCCGGCCAACCTCACCCTCAATCGTCACCGGATAGGTCTTGAGCGGCTCGGTAGCCGGCGCGCACACCACCGCGCCGGTGGTGACGTCGAAGCAGGAACCATGCAGCAAGCAGGTGATGATCGACCCTTCCAGCTTGCCGACGCTCAACGGCCCCTGGGCATGGGTACAAGACTCGTCGGTCGCGTAGAAGCGGCCATCCACGTTATAGACCAGGATGGTCTGGCCGTTGACGCTCAAGGTCAACGTCTTGCCCGCCGCCAGATCGGCGACCCGGAACTCGTTCTCCTGGAGCGCCGGCTCCTTGGCCTGCGTCTGAGCGCCAGGAAGGGGTTTGCTGTCCGGCACATCCACATAGACGGTATCATCCACCACCGTCACCGCATAGCGATCTAGCTCCGCGTCCGGCTCGGTCAGACAGCGACCGGAGCACAGATCGTAGCGGTAGCCATGCCAGGGGCAGGTCAGCACATCGCCTTCCAGGACGCCCGTCGCGACCGGGCCTCCCTGATGCACACAACTGTTGCGGATGGCGACCCATGCCCCCTGATGATGGAAGACCCCAATTGAGAGACCGTCCACCTGGACGATCTTGCGCTGCCCCTGCGGAATCTCCCCGGCTGTTGCGACGGCTACCCGCCGCTGCGGGTGCGCGCTGTCGTCGCCATGTTCCAGCTCAATGGCTTGATGGGCCATTGAGCGCACCCAGGCAACATCAACCGGCACGGGCGCGCCATAGGGTTCCGGCTCCTGCTCATGCCCATAGGCGCGGGACAGCATCTCCAAAAGGACCATCATCAGCTTGTCCCATGCTTCGACCGCGCGGAACTCCAGCTCGTCATCCTGCACGCGCAGCTCATGGCTGAGCGCCCGGCTGATGGCATGTTGGATCATCCCCACCTGGCCGATAACGTACCGTTCCGGCACATAAATGGCCGGGTCAGCCCCGCGGGAGGTATGCGCTCGCCCCACCGCGTCCACATAGGCTGCGTAAGCATCGTCGTAGACGCCTTCCGCCGTTCGCAGCCAGAAATTGGACAGATGGCGCATCCGCAACACCAGATAAGGCTCGTTGATCGTACCGTCCGGCAGTAAGAAGAGGCGGCGCGTGAGCGGGTAACGCAGGAGATGGGTGTAGAAGTCGCTGACAATCTCGGGCAGATATTTGGCGATGAGCGGCCGGGTTTGGCGGATGACGGCGGCGTCGGCAGGGGTGAAGCCGACATAGTCCGCCATATAGCGGAAAAACCTGCCGGCCTCCGCTGTTTGGTCTGTCGCTGTTTGGTCTGTCGCTGTTTGAGCTGCCACACCTTGATCAGTCATGTCCTGGGTCGTGCGCGCCGCCGGGCGCTCTGGCGCGTTCATAGGTTCCCCCTCCCTGGAGATAAAGTTACCGTCTTGCTCGCCGGATGGACGCGGCCAAGCGCGCGCCGGTGCGACAATGCGGCTAGCGGCCGTCCCGAAACCCGACGGCGATGTGGCTGCCGTCACAGAAGGGCTTGTTGCGAGAAGCCCCACACCGGCATAAGGTTTGGCGGTTGCGCACTTCATATGCTTCGCCGCCGGCTGATTCCACGACGATCCCCCCTCGCACCCACAGCGGGCCGCTCACCTGCTTGGTGGGGTCCTGCACCAGCCCAATCGAAGGAGGCAACACAGGCTCGACCGGCTGGCCGGTTTGCTTATCCCAAGCCACCAGCCTGCCCGATGGGCAGTCGCCCACCTGGCGGATAAACTGGGCGCGCACCGCCGGGTCATCAGTATGCCGCACCTGTCGCCATACAGTCCCATAGAGGTGACAGAAGCGGGCAGAGGCGCACAGAGGCTGCACATCGCTCAGGATCATGGTCGGCCCCTCGATAGCCTGAGCCTGTTCTACATAAGGGGCGTGGCTGGCCGTCTCCGTGCCGTCAAAGCGAACCTTGTTATGAGTGCCATCACAAAAGGGCTTATTGCCGGAGTTCCCACAGCGGCAGAGCAGATAGCTCGCCGGGGCTTCCACAACTTCACCCTCGACCCATTCATTTGGCTCGCCGTCGGCGTCCGTGGCGATGATCTGCACACGGATCGGCACGTTGCCGGTGACGAGGTACGGGCCATTCTCGGTGACTTTGATGCGCGGTTGTTCAGGCATGAGCGTTTCCCTGGTGATATACCCTGGACTTAGATGAGGGATAAGGTTGCGGTGGGGCCTCCTAATCATACCGGATCATGAACAACCCGACAAACACATTGGAGTTCCCTTAAAAAGCCCTTGGGGCCGGTCTTGCCACTCCTATCGAACTATGGTACAGTTCGGCCCTGCTCGCATTTTGTGATGCTTCCCCTGTCTGAGGATTTACCAGCGTCTCCAGGGACCTAAAAAACCTGTAGTCTTTGAATAGGGGCCGGCAGCCCCCACAGCCAGGCCCATGCGCCGGTTGATTGCACCTAGTTGGGTTGTACGCGGTTATATTGTACCGGCGCGTCCTAGACCATAGCCCCTGTATCAAAGAGGCCAGCCATGCTTGAGATCAGCAAGATATCATGGGGAAGGATGGTCGGCGCCGCCACCGGCTCCGCCCTGGCCGGCCCGGTGGGCGGGCTGGTGGGCAATCTCGCTGGGGGGCTGCTCCAGAATTTTCTACCCGGCGCAGCCGCCATTGGCGCGGTCCTCGGCGCTATCGTCAGCAAGACCCTCGAAAAAAGCAGCGACACCCTTGCCAGTCAGTGGAATCTGTCCGAACGCCAGCAGATCAACCACGACTTGCAGACTGCCTTCCGCGATGCGCTCATCGAGGCCATCTACGACATCGGCGGCGAGAATTGCTTCCCTGACCGGTGGCAGAGGGGGCGCGATGTCCCAACGCTGGTCGTGTATCCCCTGTCCACCCTGCAGCGGCAGGATGCCGCACTGGCCGATCAGGCCTGCGCGTTTCTCCAGCAGATGGCCGCCGCGGTGACAGAGCAGCGCATCCTGCCCTTGGAGCCGCCCACCGGCCAGCCTGCCGCCAGTGTGACCCTCTATCTGGAGGCAGAGACGCCCGAAGCGCTGAACCGCACCTTTTTCGAGCAAGTGATTGCCCCGTACTTGCAGGACGATGAGGGGCAGAGCCTGCTAGGTGAGTTGCGCGGCCTGGGCCTTGACCTGGAAGCCCACCTCCGCCAACACTTGCTGGACCGGACGCTGGTCCACCTGGGCGAATTGCTCAAGGAGCGCACGCACGCCTGGCGCGCCTTCAACCGCCTGATGCTCGAAAACCTGCGCGCGCAGTTGCGCGAGGCGAGCGGCTCATCCATCGCAGGCGGGGCCAATGCACAACTTGCCCAGGTGGAGACGGAACTGGCAGAGCTACAGCGCCTCTTGCAGACGAGCAACCTGGCCGGCAGCCTGGCCGATCTGATGAGCGCCTTCGGCCAAATGGAAAAGCGGATGGACGAGGGGTTTGATACCCTCTTCCGCCGGCTTGAGCGGGACCATCATGAGGTGGTGGAGCGCCTCCAGGGCTTGCTGGGCGCGGCGGGCCGCATCGAAGCCAAAGTGGACCGGATGCTCCTGATCCTGGAGAACGGCCAGTGGGAGGTCATCGGCGCCCCCACAGCCCCGATTGATGAGCCGCCGGAGCCGGGTGAGCCGCCCTTTCTGGGCCTGCAACACTTCACCGAGGCCGACGCCCATCGCTTCTTTGGCCGGGAGATGCTGACGGCGCGTTTGGTGGGCCGCCTGCGCCAAGCGCGTTTTTTGGCCGTGGTTGGCACCTCGGGCAGCGGCAAATCCTCCTTGGTCCGCGCCGGGCTGGTGCCGGCCTTGCGACGCGGCGCACCGCTGGCCGATGGCGCCCTGCCGCCGGAGGGCAGCAGCGATTGGCTCATCCACGTCATCACCCCCACCGCCCATCCACTGGAGACACTGGCAGCTACCCTGACGCGAGATGCACATGGGTTGCAGGAAACCACTGCCCTCTTGAAGGACTTGGCCGGCGAGCCGCGCAGTCTGCTCTTACATGCGCGTAAGCTGCTCAGCCGGCGCGACCAGGCGGCCCGCTCCCATGCCCGGCTGTTGCTGGTCGTGGACCAGTTTGAGGAACTCTTCACACTCTGCCGCAGCGAACAGGAGCGGAGCGCCTTCATCGCCAACCTGCTGGCCGCCGTCACATCAAACAACGCATCGGATGGCGCGCTGGACGGAGCGCCGGCGGAAGGGCCGGTGACAGTGGTGATCGTGCTACGCGCCGACTTCTACGGCCACTGCGCCGCCTACGAAGGGTTGCGTAATGTCCTGGTGCGCTCGCAAGAGTTCATCGGCCCCATGAGTGAGGACGAGCTGCGCCGCGCCATCGAGGAGCCGGCCAAACAGGGCGGATGGCAGTTCGAGCGGGGCGTGGTCGAGCTGCTCTTGCGCGACGTGGGCAACGAGCCGGGGGCGCTGCCCTTGCTTTCCCATGCGCTGTTGGAGACGTGGAAGCGGCGGCGTGGGCGCACCATGACCCTGGAGAGCTATGCCGAATCGGGCATGGTGCGCGGCGCGATCGCCCAAACGGCCGAATATGTCTTCAACCGGCAGCTTACCCCTGAGCAGCGCCCGCTCGTCAAGAATATCTTTCTCCGGTTGACGGAATTGGGCGAAAGCACCCGAGACTCGCGCCGCCGGGTGGCGCTCGACGAGCTGCGCTCCGCAGGCCGGACGCCAGAGGATGTTGAGACCATCCTGCAACGCCTGGTAGAGGCGCGCCTGGTGACGGTGGGCGAAGGGACCGTAGAGTTGGCCCACGAGGCGCTGATCCGCGAATGGCCTGCCCTGCGCCAGTGGCTGGTCGAGAACCGTGAATGGTTGCGGATCCATCGTCACCTGACCGAAGCGGCCCAAGAATGGGAGGCGCTGGCGCGTGACCCTGGCGAGCTGTATCGCGGCGGGCGCTTGGCCCAGGTGCTGGAATGGGTCGAACCCCATTGGGAGGAGCTGAACCAACTGGAGCGGGAGTTTCTCACCGCCTCGCGGCAGTTGGCCGAGCAGGAGGAGACCGAGCGGCGCAGCCGGCAGCAGCGTGAGCTGGAACAGGCCAGGGCGCTGGCCGAAGTCGAGCGGCGCCGCGCGGAGGAGCAGAGCCGCGCCGCCGAGCAGCTACGCCGCCGCGCGGTGCTGTTAGGGGCGCTGCTGGCGGTAGCCCTGATCCTGGCGGCCATCTCGGTGATCTTTGCCCGCGAGGCCAATCACAACGCCATCCTCGCCAGCCAGAATGCAGCCACCGCACAGGCGGCGAGCACCGCGGCCATTGAGCAACAGACAATTGCCGCAGCCGAGCGCGACCGGGCCGAACAGCAGGCGCAAGTGGCCCTCTCCCGCCAGCTCGCAGCCCAAGCCTTGAACCTGACCAATGATCTCGACCTGGGGCTGTTGTTGAGCCTGGAGGCAAACCGCGCCGCGCCAGGCTCATTTGAGTCCAGGTCCAGCCTGCTCTCGCTCTTGCAGACCAGCCCCCAGCTCACCACCTTTCTTCACGGCCATAATGCCATTGTCTTCGATGTCGCCGTCAGCCCCGACGGCAGCCTGGCTGCCTCCGCCAGCCAGGACCAAACCATTCTCCTGTGGGACCTGGAGACCTACCAGCCCATCGAGCGGCTCACAGGCCATACCAACTGGGTCAATACTGTCACCTTCAGTCCGGACGGCAGCCTGCTGGCCTCCGGCAGTAATGGCGTCCAGTTGTGGGACTTAACCACGTTGGCCCCTGCCGGCGAGCTTTTTGCCGCAGGCGACGATCTGATCTGGGCGCTTGCCTTTCATCCAACAAGTAACCTGCTCGCCGTTGGCAATGACGCCGGCGTCATCACGCTCTGGGACCTGGCAGACCCAGCACACCCTGCCCAAGTTGGCGAGCCGCTGGCTCGCCACACCGACCAAGTCCGTTCCCTGGATTTCAGCCCAGATGGGACCATCCTGGCCTCCGGCAGTTGGGATGGCGCCATCATCCTCTGGGATGTGACCGATCCGGCGCAGCCGGAGCCGCTTGGCCCGCCGCTCCAGGAACATACCGATTGGGTGCGGAGCATCGCCTTCAGCCCCAATGGCAGACTCCTGGCGTCCGGCAGCGCCGACAACACCGTCATCCTCTGGGATGTGGCGGACCCGTCGAACCCTGAACCCATCGCCCCACCCCTGACCGGCTACGAGAACCTTGTCTATACCGTCGCCTTCAGTTTGCCGGACGGCGAGCTGCTGGCAACGGCCGGGGGAGATAAGTCCATTGTGTTGTGGGATGTGAGCGATCCTACACAGCCGGAGCGCGTGGGATCGCCGTTCATTGGGCAGGCCGGGGTGATCCAGAGCCTGGCCTTTAGCCCGGACGGTAGATTGCTGTCGGCCAGCGATGATACCACCGTCGCCGTCTGGAACTTGGAGAGGCGCCAGCGCCTGACGCAGGGCTTGAGCGGCCATACCGGCGGCGTCAACAACGTAGCCTTTCGTCCGGATGGCGCGCTGATCGCCTCGGCCAGCGACGATGGCACGGTGCGCCTGTGGGACGCCAGCGACCCGCACCAGCCGCAACCGCTGGGAACGCTTTTTCCGGGAACCCCAGAAGTGTGGATGCGGGCAGTCGCCTTCAGTCTCGATGGTCGCCTACTCGCTACAGGTGACATAAGCGGTACGCTGAGGCTTTGGGACCTCACGGAGCCGGACAACCCGCAGCCGCTCGGCCAGCCGGTCGCCGCCCATACCGATTGGCTCAGGACATTGGTCTACCACCCGGATGGAACCATTCTGGCTTCTGCCGGCGACGACACCCTAGTGCGCCTCTGGGATGTGCGCGACCCGGCCGCGGTGACACCCCTAGGCGAACCCTTAGCCGGTCACACCGACTGGGCGCTTAGCCTGGCCTTCAACGCCGATGGTACGATTCTCGCCTCCGGCGGCGGCGATAACCGGATCGTGCTGTGGGATGTGGCGACCCAGGAGCAGAAAGCTGTGCTCGCGGGCCATTCCTGGCGCGTTTGGGGGCTGGGCTTTGCGCCCACGAGCAATCTTCTGGCCTCGGGCGGCCAGGATAGCTTTATGATCCTGTGGGATGTGGACCAAATCCTGGCCTCCACTGACCCCAACAGCCAGGTGTGGACGCTGGACACAGAGCCGCGGGTGGCGCAGGCCTTTACCAACCATGCCAACACGGTGGCAGCGGTCGCCTTCAGCCCGGATGGGACGCTGCTCGCCTCCGCCGGCGTGGAGCAGATGGTCTTTCTCTGGGATATGGCGACGCGCCGCCCGATTGGCCCGCCGCTGGCCGCGCATACGGCGGCGGTAGTCAGCGCCGTCTTCAGTCCCGATGGGCAATGGCTGGCGACGGGCGGCTATGACAACGAAATTTACCTGTGGGATGTCAGCTATGCGTCGTGGCAGGCGCGCGCCTGCCGCATCGCCAACCGCAATTTGACGCCCGCCGAATGGGCGCAGTATGTCGGCGCTGCGCCCTACCAAGCCGCTTGCCCGGAGCTACCGGCGCCGCCCGGCCCGTAACAGCCGCTACTTCCCTGCCTTGGCGCGCTTGGCCTCGCGCAGGCGGATATCGTGGCGCAGCTCCTTTTTACGGATGCGCAGCGCCGCCGGCGTCACCTCCAACAGCTCGTCGCTCGCCAGGTACTCAATGGCATCGTCCAGCGAGAGCAGCCGGGGCGCGTTCAGCCCTTCGTTGTCCTGCTTGGGCTTCTCGCGGAAGTTGGTGAGCTGCTTCGCCTTGCAGACATTGAGCACCAGGTCTTCATCCCGAATGTGCTGGCCCACCACCTGGCCGGAGTAGACCTCGTCGCCTGGCTGGACGAAGAAGGTCCCCCGCTGGCTCAACTCGCGCAGCGCATAGCTCGTGACCGTCCCCGTCTCCAGCGCCACCAGCGAGCCGTGCTCCTGGGTGTCAATCTCGCCCAAGTAAGGCTCATAGCCATGGAACAGGGTATGGTAGATGCCCGTGCCGCGCGTGGCGGTCAGGAAAGGCTGGCGGAAGCCCAACAGGCCGCGCGTCGGCGCGAGGAACTCCGCATAGACCGTGCCGTCCTCGCCGTAACGAATGTGCTCCATCCGCCCTCGGCGCATCCCCAGCATCTCGGTCACCGCGCCCAGGTAGTCGTTGTGGACCTCCAGGTAGACTTGCTCGACCGGCTCCAGCACTCCCTCCGGCCCCTCGCGGAAGATCACTTCAGGCCGGCTGACGGCAAACTCATAGCCCTCGCGGCGCATGGTCTCGATCAGGATCGCCAGGTGCAGCTCGCCGCGCCCGGAGACAATGAAGTGATTAGCGGCGTCGGTCTCCTGGACACGCATGGCGACGTTCCGCTCCAGCTCTTGAAAGAGGCGGGCGCGCAGGTGGCGGCTGGTCAAGAATTGGCCCTCGCGGCCGGCGAAGGGGCTATCGTTGACGCTAAAGGTCATGCGCACCGTCGGCTCCTCCACCGAGATGGGGGGCAGCGGCTGCGGGTCATTGGGGTCGGTCAGGGTATCGCCGATGCCCACCTCCGGCAGGCCGGCCACGGCCACGATATTGCCGGCCTCCGCCTCGTCCACTTCCGTGCGCTTGAGGTCGCGGAAGAGATAGACCTGGCTGACCTTGCCGGGGAGCAGTTGGCCGTCGGGTGTGGCGCGCGCGACGGTCTGGCCGGAGCGGATCGTGCCGCTGCTCAGGCGCCCGATGGCGATCTTGCCCACGTAGCTGCTATATTCCAGCGTCGTCACCAGCAGTTGCAGCGGCCCCTGGGGACGCACGGTCGGCCCCGGCAGATAGCCCAGGATCAACTCAAAGAGCGGGCGCAGGTCGCCGCCCAGTTGATCGGGTGCGAGGCCGGCGCGGCCCTCCAGCGCCTGGGTGTAGACCACGGGAAAATCGGCCTGCTCCTCGCTCGCGCCCAGGTCAATAAAGAGGTCAAAGGTGGCGTTGACCGCATAGTCGGGCCGGGCGGCAGGCCGGTCCACCTTATTGATCACCACAATCGCCTTCAGACCCTTTTCCAGCGCCTTGCGCAGCACGAAGCGGGTCTGGGGCATGGGGCCTTCCACCGCATCCACCAGGAGCAGCACACCATCCACCATATTCATGACCCGCTCGACCTCGCCGCCGAAGTCGGCATGGCCGGGGGTGTCCACAATGTTGATGGTCACGCCTTCATAGACGATGCCGGTGTTCTTGGCGAGGATCGTAATCCCCCGCTCCCGCTCCAGGTCGTTGGAGTCCAATACCCGCTCGGCGACCTGTTGATTGCTGCGAAAGACATTGGTCTGGCGCAGCATCCCGTCCACCAGGGTCGTTTTGCCGTGGTCAACATGGGCGATGATCGCAATATTGCGGATGTCAGACCGGGTGACCTGCCGGTCTGCGCCGCGCGGCGCCTCTATCTGAACCTTTTCCATCCGGGCCTCCTGCCTGGGGGCCGTTGCCGTCATTTGAGCCATGCTTCCGTCCACTCACGCGCTCGCTGACACACGTCCGCTCACAAAAAACGCCCGGCCATCCAGACAGCGGCGTGACCGGGCGAAATGCTCTTCAAACCAGCGGGCAGTATAGCACAAAAGGGCGCTTTCATCAACTCGGCCAGGGTGAGAAATTTGAGAACTTGGGATTAGGAAGCTGGATGCACAAGGATGAGAGTGTTTCTCGGACACGCTTCTTTGACGCACCTGATCCCCATTTGTATACTAGGGTACGTTCTCTCCCCTGCTCCATCGTGTAGAGTGAAGTGTATCGTTTTTCAAGACCACAAACGACAGCCAGAAGGAGGATTCCATGCCGTTTACACTTCCTGACTTGCCCTATCCGGCCAACGCGTTGGAACCCCATATTGACGCGCGGACCATGGAGATCCACCACGACAAGCACCATGCAGCTTACATGAACAACCTCAACAATGCCATTGCCGGCACCGACCTGGACGGCAAAGACATTGTCGAGATCCTCTCCAACATTGACAGTGTCCCGGAGAACATCAGAACCACTGTTCGCAACAACGGCGGCGGCTACGCCAATCATAACCTGTTCTGGGTCATCATGTCGCCGAACGGCGGCGGCCAGCCCAGCGGCGAGCTGGCCAATGCCATCAACCAGGCCTTTGGCAGCTTCGACGCCTTCAAGGAGAAGTTCAGCAATGCCGCCGCCACCCGCTTCGGCAGCGGCTGGGCCTGGCTTGTCGTCAAGAAGGACGGCAGCCTGGATGTCTACAGCACGGCCAACCAGGACAGCCCTTACATGCAAGGGGACACCCCCATCCTGGGGTTGGACGTGTGGGAGCACGCCTATTATCTGAAGTATCAGAACCGCCGCCCGGAATACATCAGCGCCTTCTGGAACGTGATCAACTGGGACGCGGTCGCCAAGAATTATTCCGAAGCCCGCAGCCGCGCCATGGCGCGGTAGCGATTCCCGCCTAACGCAAAAAGGCCCGCGGCGACAACCGCGGGCCTTTTTACTGGCAAAAGCCTACCGGGGACGATCAGCGCCGCTGGCGCGGGTCCAGCGCATCG
The DNA here is from genome assembly GCA_035574055.1 of Caldilineaceae bacterium. Lineage (GTDB taxonomy): Bacteria > Chloroflexota > Anaerolineae > Caldilineales > Caldilineaceae > QEUY01. The sequence goes on along the minus strand of DATLZJ010000068.1, from coordinate 295 downwards.
CGCAGCCCATCGCCCATAAAATTGATGCTGAGGATGGTCAGCGAGATAAAGACGCCAGGCCAGAGAGCCGCCCAGGGGGTGCGCGACAGGAAATCCTTCCCCTCGTAGAGCAGCCGGCCCCAGGTGGGCACATCCGACGGAAAGCCCAGCCCTAGGAAAGAGAGCGCGGATTCATTGAGAATGGCCGCGGCCACGCCAATGGTGGCCGAGACAATGATCGGGCTGAGCACGTTGGGCAGAATATGGCCGAACATGATTTTGGCCCGCCGCGAGCCGATACAGGTGGCCGCCTCGA
>DATLZJ010000067.1:0-2286 GCA_035574055.1 Caldilineaceae bacterium | reverse complement strand
GGTCGGTCCCCGTTAGAAGCGGAATGCCCGGCAGCAGCTCCTCGACCACCTCTAAGCGGGTGACGCCCAGGACACGCATGACATAGGTAGCCGTGTCGCCGCCCACGATGATCAGCGCGGCCGGGTGGAGCCGGCCAATGGCCGCGTGGCTGAGGTCGGCCAGCCGCGCCGCCTCGACGCGCGCCGTTGCGCCCGCCAGCGGCGTCCCCGTGGGCGGTGGGGCCAGGTGAAGCAGCCAGTGGCCGGTCGGATGGCCGTTGGCCGTCACCAGGTCTACCTGTGACCAGGTACGGTCCAGCGTCCGGATGCGCACATCGGGCCGGGCGGCCACGCGCGCGATTTGGGCGTGGGCCATAGGGCTGGCGCTGCCGACGATAGCCAGGATCGGGCCGGGCGCGGGCAGCGGTGTGGCCGGTTCTAGGGCCGCTTGGACACCCACCCTTTGGGCCAGCGCAGTGGCCAGAACGCCGACCAGCCCGGCGCTGCCGCAAAAGAGCGGCGCTTCCAGGGCGCGTTGTGCGGCCTGGGCGAGGGTGGCGAGATCCGCGTCGCTCAATCCATCCACGACCAGCAGCCGCGCGCCGCCTGCCGCGGCTTGCGCCAAGGCCTGGGCCAGCGGCTCCTGCCCCTGCCGCACCACCTCTAGAGGAATGGCGGCGACCGGCAGCTTGCTCTGGCCGGCCAGCAAGGAGGGAAGATGCGCCTGGCGCGGCGGCGTCTGGGCGTGGACCAGATAGCCGTCCTCCAGACCCCGCCCCTGGGCGGGGAAGGCCGGAGAGACGACGGCCACAACCGTCTCGCCCAGCCAGGCCAGCATGGCATCCAGCTCTGCGCCGATGTTGCCGCGCAGCGTCGAGTCAATCTTCTTGTACCACTGCCCATTGGGCAGGGGCGGCGCCTGAGACAAGACCTCTTGCACCCGCGCTGCTGCTGCTTCAGGGGGCAGGTGGCGGGAGTCGGTGGGGATCGCCAGCACCGGCGCTTGGTCGCCGGCAGCCGGCCACTGCGCAGGGTCCAGCAAGACCTGGCTGCGCAGCCCTGCGCGATGACAGCGGGCGGTCGTATCGGCCGCGCCGGTCAGATCATCGGCAATGATGAGGAGTAATGGCCCATTCGTGTTCATAGGGTGCTTCCTGTGCGCTCCCTGGCCTGCGCCATCTGCACGGCCACTTCAATGGCCGCGGCCATGCTCTCGTCGTTGGCCTGGCCCGTGCCGGCAATATCAAAGGCCGTGCCGTGGTCCACCGACGTGCGGATGATGGGCAGGCCGATGCTGACGTTGACGCCGCTATCAAAGGCCAGCAGCTTCATGGGGATGTGGCCCTGGTCGTGGTACATGGCGACCACAATATCGAACTCGCCCTTGACGGCGCGCAAAAAGACTGTATCCGGCGGCAGGGGGTCCGAGACTGCCAGTCCATCCTGGCGGGCGGCGGCCACGGCAGGCGCGACCGCGCGCGCTTCTTCGTCGCCAAACAGCCCGCCTTCGCTAGCGTGGGGGTTCAGCCCGGCCACGGCGATGCGCGGGCGCTCGATGCCCAGCGCCAGGCAGGCGCGGTGCGCCAGGTCAATCACCTCGCGCACCCGCTCCGGCGTCACCCGGCGGATCGCCTCGGCCAGCGAGACATGGGTGCTGACATGGACGACGCGCAGCGCCGGCCCGACCAGCAGCATACTGACGCGCTTGGCGCCGGTGCGCTCGGCCAATAGCTCGGTATGGCCCGGATAGCGGAAACCGGCCAGGTGCATCGCCTCTTTGTTGAGCGGCGCGGTCACCACGCCATCCACATCGCCGGCCATCGCCAGGTCACAGGCCGCAAAGACCGCCTCGACCGCGGCGCGTCCGGCGGCGGCGGAAAGGCGGCCCGGCGCGATCTCGTCCGGGTCGGCGTTGTGCAGGTCCAGCACCGTAATCACGCCCGGCGCGAAGTCGCCTTGAGCAGGTTGGGTAACTACCTGGAAGGGCTGGTTGGGCCGGCCCACTTGGGCGGCAGCGCGCGCCAGGATGCGCCGGTCGCCGACCACCAGGGGCCGGCAGCGCCCGGCAAGCTGCGGGCGGTTGAGCGCTTTGACGATCACCTCCGGCCCGATACCCGCCGGGTCCCCCAGGGTAATCGCCAGCAGGGGTCGGTCTTGCGCTGGCATGGTCAAGCTCCCCAATTGTGTAAGGTTACGGCGCAGAATTCTCAAGAGATTGCCCGCACAGACGGGCTTGCTGCAATCGTAACATATCCGCCCTTTGCCGAACAGTGGCGGATGGGGCAAAATAGGACAGGTTCCTGGGTT
>DATLZJ010000066.1:0-9803 GCA_035574055.1 Caldilineaceae bacterium | reverse complement strand
CCGCCACAGGACTGCGTCGCTGTGGGCCGTGGCCGTGGCTGGGTTGGGGCCGCCATCCAGCGCAGCGACATCATTGAAGGTGTCGCCCCGATGCATGAGATGAAGGATATGCTCGCGACCTTCCTTGGAGAAGCGGCTGATCTTGACGGCGCCCGACTCAACTAAAAACATGCCGGCGCATGGCTCCTGCTCGACAAAGATGGTCTCGCCGGCACGGTAGGCGCGGCGGACAGCGACCGCCGCCAGCGCTTGCACCACCTCCGGCGCAACGCCCGCCAGCCAGGGAACGCTGCGCCAAACGTCTAGAGGCGCCGCAAAAGGCGCTGAATCGGTCGGATGGTGTTGAGACGGTTCCGGTTGTGGCATTGACCGTGGCGCAGTCGTAAGCATAGGTGCTGAGAGTCCCTTGCCATTGTACCACGGACGAGGGCAATGAGCGGGATCAAGCAGACGCGCAGACCATCTGAACTTCGCGCAGATGGTCTGCGCTGTCAAACTTCGATTTGCCGGGGGAACGGCTGGCGGCGCGCCGCATCTTTGCGCTAGACTTTAAGCGAATGCTCGGTGGCATGGATTTCGCACCCATTCTATGCCTTACTTCTTTCATTTTATATTTTCTTTCTTTTTCTATTTTCTTTCTTTTTCTATTTTCTTTCTATTTTCTAATTTTCTAATTTCTATTTTTGCGTCTTTCCACCCCTTTCCGCTCGGCGGGCTGCGCCAGGATGAGGAGAAACCATGCGAATTCTAGTGATCGGCAGCGGCGGGCGTGAACATGCCCTGGCCTGGAAGTTGAGCCAGTCGCCCCGCGTGAGCCAGCTTTGGGTCGCGCCCGGCAATGGCGGCACCGCGACCCTGCCCAAGTGTGAGAATGTGGACCTGGCCGCGGATGACCTGACGGGCCTGCGCGACTTTGCCCTGCGCCAGCCGGCAGACCTGACCGTGGTCGGGCCGGAAGCGCCCCTGGCCGCCGGCATCGTGGACCTCTTTCAGACGGCAGGGCTGCCCATCTTTGGCCCCACCCAGGCCGCGGCCCGGCTCGAAAGCTCCAAAGCCATCGCCAAACGGTTTATGCGGCAGCACAACATCCCGACCGCCCAGGCCGCGATCTTCACCGACTTTGACGAGGCGACCCGTTACCTGCGCGGGCTGGACGATCCGCCGGTCGTCAAGGCTAGCGGTCTGGCCGCAGGTAAGGGGGTGCTGCTCCCCGCTACCAAGGCCGAGGCCGCGGCCATCTTGCAGATGATGCTCCTCAACCACCAGTTTGGTGAGGCCGGCGAGACGGTGCTCTTGGAGGAGCGGTTGAGCGGGCCGGAGTTGTCGGTGCTGGCCTTCTGTGACGGCAAGACGGCGTTGGTGATGCCCGGCGCGCAGGACCACAAACGGCTGCTGGACAATGACCTCGGCCCCAATACGGGCGGGATGGGCGCGTTTGCCCCCTCCCCCCTGGCGACGCCGGAACTGTTGGCCCAGGTCGAGGAGACCATCATCCGGCCTACACTGGCCGGAATGGCGGCGACCGGGACGCCCTATGTCGGGGTGCTGTATGCGGGGCTGATCCTGACCGGCCAGGGGCCGAAGGTCTTGGAGTATAATTGTCGTTTTGGCGACCCGGAGGCCCAAGTGCTGTTGCCCCTGCTGGAGACCGATCTGGTCGAGCTGCTCTTGGCCTGTAGCGAAGGACGGCTGGCCGAGGTCGAGCTACGCTGGCGCGCCGGCGCCGCGGTGACAGTGGTCATGGCCGCCAGGGGCTATCCCGGCGAGTATGAGGTGGGCGTGCCCATCACCCGCATCGAGGAGGCAGAGGCGCGCGGTTGCCTGGTCTTTCACGCCGGCACCAAGTGGAAGGATGGCCGGCTCGTGACCAACGGCGGCCGGGTGTTGTCGGTGACAGCCGTCGGCCCTACCCTCCAGAGCGCCGTGGCCCAGGTCTACGGCGGCGTGCGCCGCATCCACTTCAACGGCGCGCACTACCGGACGGACATCGGCAGAAAAGCAGGGAGTGGGGAGTAGGCAGTGGGCAGTAGGGGGAGGGCGCAGAAGCCGCCTGGGTATCAGCCTCATGGTAGGGGCGGTATCCTTACTGTCCGTAGCTGCCGCATGGGAACACACACTGCCGAGCGCCAGCGCTGCCCCCTACTCCCTACTCCCCATCTTCACGGTTGGGCGTCAGGTAGATCAGCGGCAGACTGGCGAGGGTGACGGCGTACTTCACCAGCAGGTTGACCAGGAAAATCTGCCAGACCACGGGCCAGGGCAGCACCCAGCCGAACGCGCCCACCGCAAAGAGCAGGTTATCTACCGGCACACTGGCGCTGTTGCTCACCAGCACCCGCAGCCACTGGTAGCGCCGGGTGATGCGCGTCACCCACCAATGGTAAATCTCCGTGTCCAACAGCTCGCTGACCAGCTCGGCGGCAATCGAGGCCATCACAATCCGCCAGACCGGCGCAAGGATGGCGCTGAACTCCGCGCCCAGGCCCCATTGCGGGTCGCTGGGTATGGCCGCCGACCACATGAGGTAGAGCGCCATACCGAAGTTGATGACGCCCGCCGTGACGATCAGCACCCGCGCGTTGTGCCGGCCCAACGTCTTATGGACCAGGTCGCGCAGGGTGAAGGTGATGGGATAGACAAAGGTGCCCATATCCACAGCCAAGCCCAGCACCACCCCGATCTTGAGGCTGGCGATGTCGGCCAGCATCTGTGCGCCGATGTAGGCGGCGACGACCACCACCGCCAGGCTGGAAATCGCCGCGGCGGTGGGGGCGAGGGCAAGGGTACGCTCGGTGGCAAGGGCAGGTTTTTGAGCCGAATCCGCAGTCACGTTAGAATACTCTCCAGAATCAAATGATGGATCCCCGGCGCATCATTGTGCCTGGGCTACCTGCTGGAATCAAATTCGCCCCAGCTTGTGGGGCTTTGATCGCGTTAAGATAGGCGCATTACGACAAGCGAGACCTATGCCCAAACGAACGGATATCTCCTCGATCTTGATCATCGGCTCCGGCCCGATTGTCATCGGCCAGGCCTGTGAATTCGATTATTCGGGCGCACAAGCCTGCAAGGCGCTGCGCCAGGAGGGCTACCGGGTGGTGCTGGTCAACTCCAACCCGGCAACCATCATGACCGACCCGGAGATGGCCGACGCGACCTATGTCGAGCCGCTCACGGTCGAGGTCGTGGAAAAGATCATTGCCCAGGAGCGCCCCGACGCGCTGCTGCCCACTGTGGGCGGGCAGACGGGGCTGAACCTGGCCGTCGCCCTGGCCGAGGCCGGCGTCCTGGACAAGTACGGCGTGGAGCTGATCGGCGCCAATCTGCGCGCCATGCAGGTGGCCGAGGACCGGGCCAAGTTCAAGGCGGCCATGACTGAAGTTGGGCTGGAGTCCCCGCGCAGCGGCATCGCCCACAGCCTGGCTGAAGCCCGGCGCATCGCCCAGGAAGAGATCGGGCGCTACCCGATCTTTATTCGCCCCTCCTTTACCCTGGGCGGCAGCGGGGCCGGCACAGTCTTCACCCCCCAGGAGTTTGACGAGAAGGTGGCTTGGGGGCTGAAGGAAAGCCCGGTGCATACCGTGCTGATCGAGGAGTCGCTGATCGGCTGGAAGGAATATGAGCTGGAGGTCATGCGCGACCGGGCCGACAACTTTGTGGTGGTCTGTACCATTGAAAACTTAGACCCGATGGGCGTCCACACCGGCGACAGCATCACCGTCGCCCCGGCCCAGACCCTGACCGACAAGGAGTACCAGCGCCTGCGCGACCAGGCGCGGCTGGTCATGCGCGCCGTGGGCGTCGAGACCGGCGGCAGCAACGTCCAGTTTGCCGTAGACCCGCAGACCGGGCGGGTGGTGGTCATTGAAATGAACCCGCGCGTCTCCCGCTCCAGCGCGCTGGCCTCCAAGGCGACCGGCTTCCCCATCGCCAAGCTGGCCGCCAAAGTCGCAGTGGGCTACACTCTGGATGAGCTGAAGAACGACATCACCCAGCAGACGGTGGCGGCCTTTGAGCCGTCCATTGACTATGTGGTGGTCAAGATTCCCCGCTGGGCCTTCGAGAAGTTCCCCGGTGTGGACCGCGAGCTGGGGCCGCAGATGAAGTCGGTAGGCGAGGTGATGGCGATTGGCCGCACCTTTAAGGAGGCGCTGCAAAAGGGGGTGCGCAGCCTAGAGATCGGCCGCGATGGCCTGGGGCCGCTGGAGCGCAATGAGACGGGCGGCTTCCGCGGCTATGACCCGCAGGTGGAGCTGCACGACCTGTTGCGGGTGCCCAACCGCGACCGGCTCTTTGCCGTCTACGATGCCTTGCAGCGTGGCGACAGCCAGGCCACCATCTGCCAGCTTACCGGTTATGACCCCTGGTTTGTCGCCCAGATGGGTGAGATCGTGGCCTTTGAGCAGGAGCTGACCCGGCTGGACGCGACGACCCTGCGCCGGGCCAAGCGCATGGGCTTTTCCGACGCGCAACTGGCCCGGCTGGTGCGCCAACGGGCGGAGACGGACCGGCCCATCACCGTCGCCCTGCCCGGCGTGCGCGAAGCCCCCACGACCGAGTTAGCCATCCGCCGGTTGCGCCAGGCCGCAGGGGTGCTGCCCACCTATCACCAGGTGGACACCTGCGCCGCCGAGTTCGAGGCGTACACGCCCTATCTGTACAGCTCCTATGAGAGTGAGAGCGAGGCCGCGCCCACCAACCGGCGCAAGGTGATCATCCTGGGCGGCGGGCCAAATCGCATCGGCCAGGGCATTGAGTTCGACTACTGCTGCTGTCACGCCAGCTTTGCGCTGCAAGAGCTGGGCTACGAGACCATCATGGTCAACTGCAACCCGGAGACGGTCAGCACCGACTATGACACCAGCGACCGGCTCTACTTCGAGCCGTTGACCCTGGAGGACGTGCTTAACATTGTCGAGCGGGAGCAGCAGACGGGCGATCTGGCCGGGGTGATCGTCCAGTTTGGCGGCCAGACGCCGCTTAACCTCGCCGCCAGCCTCCAGGCCGCCCAGGTGCCCATCCTCGGCACCTCGCCCGACGCCATTGACCTGGCCGAAGACCGGGACCGCTTCGGCGAGTTGCTGGACCGGCTGGAGATCCCGGCCCCAGCCCACGGCAGCGCCCGCCGCATTGACGAGGCCGTGGCCGTCGCTGCCCAGGTAGGCTATCCGGTGGTGGTGCGCCCCTCCTATGTGCTGGGCGGGCGGGCGATGGCAATTGTGGACAATGAAAACGCTCTGCGCCGCTACATGGCCGAGGCTGTCACCGTCGCCCTGGAAAAGTCCATCCTGATTGACGCCTTCTTGGAGGACGCCTTCGAGGTGGATGTGGACGCGCTCTGCGACGGCAGCCGCGTCGTCATCGGCGGCATCATGCAGCACATCGAGGAGGCCGGCATCCACAGCGGCGACAGCGCCTGTGTGCTGCCCCCCTACAAGATCAGCGCCTACCATCTCGCCATCATCCGCGAGTATACCGAAAAGCTGGGGATGGCGCTGGGCGTGCGCGGGCTGATGAATGTGCAATATGCCATCAAAGACGATGTGGTCTATGTGCTGGAGGTCAACCCGCGCGCCAGCCGCACGGTGCCCTTCGTCAGCAAGGCGACCGGCGTGCCCCTGGCGAAGCTGGCCGCTAAGGTGATGGTGGGCTGTTCGCTGGAGGAGCTAGGCTTTACCGAGGAGCCGGCGCTAGACGGCTTCTTTGTCAAGGAAGCGGTGCTGCCCTGGAAGAAGTTCACCGGCATTGACGCCCTCCTGGGGCCGGAGATGCGCTCGACGGGCGAGGTGATGGGCCATGCCGCCAGCTTCGGCCACGCCTTTGCCAAGAGCCAGCTCGGCGCAGGCACCGGGCTGCCGCTGGAGGGGGGCGTGCTGATCACGGTCAACGACTTTGACAAGGGCGGCGCGCTCAAGATCGCCCGCGACCTGCACCGGCTGGGCTTCACCCTCTATGCCACCACGGGGACGGGCGCCTATATCGCCGGCGCGGGCATCCCGGTGACCGTCCTCGACAAAGCCATCACCGGCGACGGCGCTTACACCACCCTCGACGCCATGCGCGACGGCAAAATTCAACTAGTGATCAACACGCCGTTGGGCGCGGATGCCCGCGAGGATGGCGCCAAGATTCGCACGCTGGCGACTCGCCTGGAGATTCCGCTGATCACCACCCTCTCGGCAGGCCAGGCTGCGGTCAACGGCATCCGCGCCCTCCGCCAACGGGAGCTGACGGTGCGCAGCCTGCAAGCGCATTACCAACGGCAGGCCGAGCGACAAAGGGACTAACCGCAAAGACGAATGGCGCTCTTGCCCTGCAAGTCCAAGACGATCATGCCCGGCGCAGCTTTCGGTAGGTGATGCGGTGGGGACGGTCGGCGCCCGCGCCCAGCCGGCGACGCCGGTCCTCGGCATATTCACTGTAGTTGCCGGGGAACCAGACTACCTGGCTTTCCCCCTCAAAGGCCAGGATGTGGGTGGCGATGCGGTCCAGGAACCAGCGGTCATGGGAGATGACCAGCGCCGAGCCGGCGAAGCTCTCCAATGCATCCTCCAGGGCGCGCAGCGTGTTCACGTCCAGGTCATTGCTCGGCTCGTCTAGCAGCAGCACATTGGCGCCTGCCTTGAGCATCTTGGCGAGATGGACGCGGTTGCGCTCGCCGCCGGAGAGCGCGCCCACCTTCTTCTGCTGGTCCGGCCCGGCAAAGTTGAAGCGGGCGACATAGGCGCGCGAGTTGACCAGCCGGTCGCCGATGCGAAGCTGCTCATCGCCGCCGGAGATTTCCTCCCAGACGGTCTGGTCGGCGTTGAGCGTGTCGCGGCTCTGGTCCACATAGGCCAGCTTCACCGTGCTGCCGACGGTCAAGCTGCCGCCGTCGGGCTGCTCCTGGCCGGTGATGATGCGGAAGAGGGTGGTCTTGCCTGCGCCGTTGGGGCCGATGATGCCGACCATTGCGCCCGGCGGCACATCAAAGGAGAGGTTTTCATAGAGCAGGTTATCGCCATAGGCTTTGGTCAGCCCCTCGGCGCGGATCACCACATCGCCCAGCCGCGGGCCGGGGGCGATATAGATCTCGCGTTCCTCGCGCGCCCGCTCCATCTCCTGCGAAAGCAGCTCGTTATAGGCGTTGATGCGCGCCTTGCGTTTGGTCTGCTGGGCCTTGGGCGACATGTGCAGCCACTCCAGCTCCCGCTCCAACGTCTTTTGGCGGGCCGAGGCGGCTTTCTCCTCCTGAGCCAGCCGCTGCCGCTTCTGCTCCAGCCATGATGAATAGTTGCCCTTCCAGGGGATGCCGTAACCTCGGTCCAGCTCCAAAATCCAGCCCGCGACGTTATCCAGGAAATAGCGGTCATGGGTGACGGCGATCACCGTACCGGCGTAGTTCTGGAGGTGGCGCTCCAGCCAGGCTACCGATTCGGCGTCCAGGTGGTTGGTCGGCTCGTCCAGCAAGAGGATGTCCGGCTCTTGGAGCAGCAGCCGGCAAAGGGCCACTCGCCGCCGCTCGCCGCCCGAAAGGACGGCCACCGGCGTCTCGCCCGGCGGGCAGCGCAGCGCGTCCATCGCCAGCTCCAGACGGCTATCCAGGTCCCAGGCGTTGAGCGCGTCGAGCTTGTCTTGCACCTCGGCCTGGCGAGCCATCAACTCGTCCATCTCGTCGGGCGACAGCTCCTCGCCAAAGCGGGCATTGATGGCGTCGAATTCGGCCAGCGCGTCCACCACCTCCTGTACGCCTTCTTCGACCACCTGGCGCACGGTCTTGCTGTTGTCAAGCTGAGGCTCCTGCTCCAGATAGCCGGTGGTGTATCCCTCGGCCAGGATGGTCTCGCCGTCGAAGTCCTTCTCCACGCCGGCCATGATGCGCAGGAGCGTGCTTTTGCCGGCGCCATTCAGCCCCAGCACACCGATCTTGGCCCCATAGAAATAGGAAAGGCTGATGTCGCGCAGGACTTGGTTGTTGGGCGGGTAGGTCTTGCTCACCCGCACCATCGAATAGATGACCTTGTTCTCTACGGTTGTTTCTTTTGCCACGAGATTGTTGTTCTGACTCCTCTTGAATGTCTCGCTCTCTGCAATCGAGCCGTAGCTCGACAACCCAGTATAGCATAGGGTGGCTGCCGGCTACTGAACCCAAAAGACCACCAGACCGACGAATAGCAGATACGCGCCGGCGAGCAGGAGCACTTGGCGATAGGTAAAGCCGTGGGTCTGGTCGCCCCAGTAGAGGATGGCGCCATAGAGAGCCGGCATCAGCGCCACAAAGCCGAGGACGACGCTGTAGAGCTGTAAGCTCCCCACCGGCGCACCCACCAACGCCAGGGGGATGAGCGCCAGCGTCAATGTCACCGCATGGTCGCCGATCACGCTGGAGGTGGCGGCGGTGAACTGGCCGCTGCGCGTCACGCTCCAAATGGCAAAGATCTCCGGCAGACAGGCCATAGGCGCGGTCATGAACAGCCCGCCGATGATCTTCGAGATGCCAAAGGCATTGACCAGATTCTCGGTGGCAAGCACGGTGAAGTAAGCGCCGCCGGCCAGGGCCGCCAGACCGGCCAAGGTCCAGTAAATTTCATGTCTGCTCCACGTGACTTGCTCTCGCTCGCCCCGCTCACGGCGGAGCGCCTGGACCAGGTAGGCGATATAGGCGACCAGCAGGGCAAACCCATCCGGCGGCTGCAAGCCACGCCAGCGGGCAGGGAGCGTGAGCGCCGCCACCAGCGTCACGATCACTAGATAGGGGATGACCTGCACGGCCACCGCGTGGCGCTGCTCGACGGCGAGCCTCTCCCCCTGTTTTTTTGCCTCGCGCGTTTGAGGTTGTTGTACCCTGATGGCGCGCGGCTTGACCGGCCCTATCACGCCGGAGGCTGCGCCGGCGCGCTGGGGCTGACCGTGCGCGGCTTTCAGCCGGCGCATGGCAAAATAAGCTACGGTGACGCCCAGGGGCAAGGCGAGGGTGTTGGAGCCGAGGGTCGCGCCCAAGCCGATGTCGCTCACCCCACGGAGGGCGCTGGTGGCGCTGATCCCGATCTCGGCGCTGGCTGCGGCCAGCCCCACAAAGGCCGCCCCGGCCACCTCAGTGATGCCCAACTGGCGGCGAATCTTCTTGAGCGGCTGGCCGAGATGCTCCGCGCCCCAATGGGCCGCCCACACGGCAGCCAACAGGACGGCGATCCACAACCAGGTCGCCCCTCCACTTACGCTAGCCATTATGCTCCTGCCTATTCTCAGCCAATCCGAGCAGAGGCCGCAAGCGCCGGACTCCATGCCCAGGCTCAAGGCCCAAATCCTCTGGCAACCGGTAGGAGTTTCGCAAAATATGAGCTATGGCTCTATCGTAGAATCTACAATGTTGGGTAATGTTAGGTCAGAAAGCGAACAGGGGACAGTCATGTGGCAAGGTCCGCAAGCTCAGACCCATCTCGACCGGCTACGGGTGTTAGACCGCATCGTCGCCGATTTACACCGGACTTACGGGGCGGATGTGATGGCGATTGGCCTCTACGGCTCCATGAGCCGCGGGGGAGATGGGCCGTACTCAGATATTGAGCTATTCTGTGTGGTGGACCGGCCAGGGCTGGATTTCAGCCATGAGTGGGTGTACGGTCCAGGCAAGGCCGAGGTCAATGTCTACAGCCCCGACCTGGCGCGGGCGGCAGCCCAGGCAGTGGAGGAGCGTTGGGCGCTGGAGGCCGGCGCCTTTGCCAACTGCCGCCCGCTCTATGGCGACCTGGCCTTCTTTGGCGAATTAAAGGCGCTGGCCCTGTCGCACGCCAAAGAGAAATGCGATGCAATGGCACGCGCGA
>DATLZJ010000065.1:0-2107 GCA_035574055.1 Caldilineaceae bacterium | reverse complement strand
TGCGCGACGACTATGAGGTCAGCAGCCCCGCACTCGACGCTATGGTGGAGGCCATGCGCAGCGTCGCCGGCTGCTATGGCGCACGCTTGACCGGCGCGGGCTTTGGCGGCTGCGCGGTGGCGCTGGTGCAACCTGGCCGGGAGCAGGCTGTGGCCGATGCGATCTTCGAGAAATATCCCAAGGCGGCCAATATCTGGCCGGAAGTCTATGTAAGCCAGCCAGGGCCGGGCGCACAGTTGATTGCGCTTGACTCCGCATAGCCAACATTGTGCTGTTGTCCAGCGTGCGGTCACCCGGTTGCCGGCTAATCCGGACCGTCGAGTGACGCAGCAGGGACCAGCGGTGTGACCAGGTCCTTGGCAGCCATGGCTGCGCCGATGATGCCCGCCTCGTTGAGCAGTTGGGCCGGCACAATCTCGGCGCGCGCCTTAAGGTGGTGCATGAACTTGTGCTGCTTCTTGCTGACGCCGCCGCCGATGATAAAGAGGTCCGGCGAGAAGAAGAACTCCATCGCCGCCAGGAACTCATTGACGCGTTCGGCCCACTGCGACCAGCTTAAGTCTTCCTCGTCGCGCACCTTGGCCGAGGCCCGGTGCTCCGCGTCCTTGCCGCGGATGGGCAGATGGCCGAACTCGGTGTTGGGCAGGAGGTGGCCGTCCACAAAGATGGCGCTGCCGATGCCCGTCCCAAAGGTCAACATGATCACGACCCCACGCCGCCCCCGGCCTGCGCCTAGGCTCATTTCGGCCAGCCCGGCCGCGTCGGCGTCGTTGATCACACAGACAGGGCAGCCGGTCGCCTGGCTGAAGAGGGTCGCGGCGTCGGTCTCAATCCATGATTGATGGACGTTGGCAGCCGTGTAGACCACTCCATGACGCACAATGGCCGGAAAGGTGCAGCCAATCGGCCCCTGCCAGTGAAAGTAGCGGGCAAGCTCGGCCACCACCTCTGCTACATTCTCCGGGGTAGATTCGTCCGGCGTGGGAATGCGATGCCGCTTCACGCGTAGCTCGCCGGTCGAGAGATTGACGGGCGCTCCTTTGATGCCGCTGCCGCCGATGTCAATGCCCAGAACCTCCACAGCTTCCTCCTTTTTTCTGCCACCGGTCTTTTCTGCCGCCGATTCCGCCATCTATTCTACCACTCGCCGGCTTCGCCAGTCGTTGCGCCCCGCCGTCTAATGGGAGAGAATCTGAATCCCCCAACCGGCCACCAGCCTGTGCAGTCTACAACCATCGCGGGCGCGGCGCAAGCGGTCTGGTGATCGGGTTGTCAGGAGATTCCCCGACAACAGGTTCCTCGACTCTCCCGACAGATCGCTGGCCGGATTGCGGGAATCTCCCGCTACCGGGCCAAGCACATTCGCCCTACACTATGGGCGTAACGACAAACGGGAATGAGACAAGCAAGCGAAACCTGATGCGAGCCAAACCCCGATGTCGGCACAGCGAATTCACGACAACATGAGCCTAGCTTATTGAGCAAGCAACTCTAGATCAACAAGTAACTCTAGATCAATAGGAGACAATATAATGGCAGCGTTAGTGACACGCAACAAGATGGTTGTACAGGACCCGCCTCTGGCCCGGTTCCTTTTCTCCGATACGCGAGCGAGTTGGATTTGGTTGGTGGTGCGTCTGTGGCTCGGCTACAAGTGGATTGACGCCTCGTTGCACAAGATCGGAGAGCCGGCCTGGGTTCAAACTGGAGAGGCCGTCAAGGGATTCTGGACCAATGCCGTGGCGATTCCGGAGGCAGGCAAACCGCCCATTACCTTCGACTGGTATCGCACCTTCCTCCAGACGCTGTTGGACATGGAAGCCTATCGCTGGATGGCGCCGCTGATTGCCTACGGTGAGCTGTTGATCGGTATCGCCTTGATTCTCGGCCTCTTCACCGGCATCGCCGCCTTCTTCGGGGCCTTTATGAACTGGAACTTTATGATGGCCGGCGCAGCCAGCAGCAATCCCGTGCTCTTTACCCTGGCGATCGGCTTGATGCTGGCCTGGAAGGTGGCAGGCTATCTCGGTCTCGACTACTTCCTCCTGCCCTACCTGGGCACGCCCTGGAAGAACAGCGAGCCGGCGGAAACTATCCCAAGTGTAGG
>DATLZJ010000064.1:0-6888 GCA_035574055.1 Caldilineaceae bacterium | reverse complement strand
GTCTACTTCCCCCAGATGATCCCGGCCTTTATCATCGCCACCATCTTCTGCCTGATCGGCTCCTTCGGCGTCTTCGATGAGCTGATCCCGTTGGGCGCGTTGAGCAGCAATAACGAGGCCCGGCTGCTGTCGGTCCTCTTCTTTACCTATGCCTTTACGTCACAGCGGCTGGCGCTTGGCCTGACCTTGACCTTGCAGACCTTTCTCCCGCTGGTGCTGATTGCGCTGCTGCTCCAGCGGTTACAACGACGACTGCAGTATTGATGGACCGTTACGGCAGGCGCTTGGCAACATCCAGCGCCATCGCTCCCGTAGGCGCGCTATTCTAGCGCACGCTCTCTCTGAGCGACACGTGCCGTGGTGGGCGACGCCGTGCGGCATCTTGCCGCACCTACGGAACTGACGCCGGCAATCCACGGTCAGCAGTCAATGAGGTAGATGATGGCCACCACTGATGCAATCACCCACCCACCGCGGACGGCGACGGGGCGCCGGGTGCGCTCCTATGGCCGGCGCAAGCGGCTGCTCTATGCCCTGGCCGTCGGCTTCATGCTCTTCTATAGCGTCGTCACCCTCTTTCCCTTCTATGTGCTCTTTGTGCGCACCTTTGTCAGCACCAAGGATTCGGTCGAGCTGCACCTCTGGATCCCGCGCGGCGCAGACGTGAGCATGGACGCGGAGATCGGCAACCTGGCGGTCAACTACAACCTGGACTTGAGGAAGGTCAAGGCGGATTTAGGGATACGCGGCTACGTCAACCCGCGCGCCACCTTGCGCCAGGTAGCCGAGCAGCACGGCATTCCCATC
Source organism: Caldilineaceae bacterium (assembly GCA_035574055.1). Taxonomy (GTDB): domain Bacteria; phylum Chloroflexota; class Anaerolineae; order Caldilineales; family Caldilineaceae; genus QEUY01. Next base: position 6,081 of record DATLZJ010000064.1, on the reverse strand, counting down.
GAGCAGGTCGAGAACTACTTTGCAGGCTTTGGCACCTTCAACGGCTGGATCACCCTGTTGGGGCGCACCGACTATTGGATGGCGCTGGCGCGCACTGCCGTGACCACCTTGTTGGGCATTACCGGCCTTTGCTTTCTTTCGATGATGACGGGCTATGGGTTGGCCGGTCTGCGCCGCCGTGACCAGATGCTTATCTACAATATCTACCTGCTCCAGATGGTCATCCCGACCGTGCTGATCATCATCCCCCAATTTCTCTTTGTCCAGTGGCTCATCGGGCTGATCCCCGGCACGGCGACGCCCGGCGCGGTGCGCTGGACTGCACAACTGGCCGCGCTGGTCCTGATCTTTATCAAGGGCGGCGCGCTCTCGACCATGGTCTTTACCACGGCCATCGGCCAGGTGCCGCGCGAACTGGAGGAGTCGGCGGAGATTGACGGCGCGAGCCGGATGCAATACTTCTTCCGGGTCCTTTTCCCGCTGATGAAGGTGCCCATCGCCACTGTCTCGGTGATCATGCTGCCTTCCTTCTGGAATGCCTTCTTTGAGCCATATGTCTACCTCGACGCGGCCAACGCCACCATTCTGCCGTTGATTGCGTCTTACGGCGGCGCCTATTCGACAAATTTCCAGATCATCTACACCGGCGTCTTTGTCTCGGTCATGCCTTTGCTGTTGGTCTACCTACTGTTGCGCCGGCTCTTCATCCGCAGCGTGATGGCAGGGGCAATTAAGGGGTAGGCCGGCAGACGAAGCGCCCGATGGACCAGGCCCAACAAAAGGATGCAGGGGGAAGTAGGCGGGAGATAGAGTGACGTGAATGCAGTAACCATGTGCAATTGGCGAAACAGAGGAACCTACAGGGAGAGATGACAATGAGGCACAAGCGATTCCACTTGACCCGAAACGTAGGATACGGCAGGCTGTTGATCCTGCTCCTGCTGCTGGCAAGTATGGCCGCCTGTATACCGGCCACCCAAGCCCCGGCCACAGGTCAGGGCGAGACCCAACCGGCCGCAGCGGTGACCGACTCCTGCGCCGCGGCCATCGAAGCCGCCAAACAGTATAGCGGCAGCACCGTCAACGTGGTCTGGGAGTCGGGCCTACAGCCGGAGGACCCCAAGACCTTTGGCCCCCAATTTACCGAGCTGACCGGCGTCAACGTCAATATCGTGGAGATCCCCTATGTGGACTTGTACACCAAGCAGCTTCAGGACCACCTGACCGGCGGCGGCGCCTATGATGTGATCACCTATGCGCCCTCCTGGTTGATTGACTTTGTCAACGCCGGCGTGGTCGAGCCGCTGAACCCCTACATAGACAAGTACATGAACAAGGCCGACCTCGACGACTATCTGGAGGTCTACGGCGCAGAAGGCTATGGCCGCATCGGCGATACCTGGTATGGGCTGCCCGACGACGGCGATGTCTTCATCCTGTACTATCGCAAAGACCTCTTCGAGGACGAGGCCAACCAGACCGAGTTCCGCGAGCAGTACGGCTATGATTTGCAGCCGCCCAAGACCTATCAGGAGTTCGACGACATTGGGCGCTTCTTTACCGAGAAGTACAGCGCTGAAGGGATCTATGGCGGCGCCTTCCAACACGCCGCCGGCCAGGCGTTCGACTGGTTCATCGGCCCCTTCAGCGGCGCGGGCGGCCAGTGGTTCGACCCGGAGACCATGGAGCCGGGCATCAACAGCGAGATCGGCGTGCAGGTGCTCAGCGACATGGTGAAGGTAACGGAGTGGATGCCGCCGGGTGTGCAGACCTGGGATTTTGTCGCCGTGTTGAGCGCCTGGATGGACGGCAAGCTGGCGATGATTATCACCTGGCCGCCAATTGGCCGTTGGTCTGATGGCGTCGGCGCGGGGACCCAGCAACTGGAATGGGTGCCCGCCAGCACGGTCGCCGGCAAGGTCGGCTATGCGCGCGAGCCGGGTGGGCGCTCGGCGCTGGCCGGCAACTTTGCCCTTGGCATCTCGCCCGACAGCCAGAACAAAGAAGCCGCCTATCTCTTTATCCAGTGGATGAACTGCCCCGCCACCAGCCTGGAGCGGGTGATGCTGCCCTATGCGCTGCGCGACCCCTTCCGCAAGTCCCACTTCGAGTCGGCGGAGTACCGCGCCCTGTGGGAGGGGGCAGGCGACTATCTGGATACCCTGGAGGCAGCGGCGATGGCGGGCCAGCATGAGCTGGGCATCCCTGGCGCACGCGAGTACATGGAGGCGCTCGACCAAGCGATCACCGCCGCCTACGCCGGGACTGACCCGCAGGCTGCGCTGGACGAGGCCGCGGCCAAGTGGAACGAGATCACCGACCGCCTGGGCCGGGATAGCCAGAAGGAAGCCTATGCCCAGTGGCTCCAGAGTCCCTGGGCGCAGCCTGGCGCAAAGTAGGCGACACAGCAGAGAGTATCGTAGGTGCGGTATCCGGCGCCGCTTGTGGCGCGCACGAGCGTGTCAAACCAACTCGTAGGTGCGGCATCCCTGCCGCACGTCTTGGCATGATACACTCGTGCGGTAGGGATGCCGCACCTACGAAACAAATTCGTCCCACAGGAGATGCAGATGGCAACGACCATGTCCGCACCCCGGATGACGGCAAAGCAAACTCAGAAAAGTTGGCGGAGCCGTCGCCTGCCGTGGCTCTTGGTGGCGCCCAGTCTGCTGATCGTGCTGCTGGTCACAATCTTCCCGATGCTCTATTCGGTCTATCTCAGCTTTTTCCGCTGGGAGCCGACCATCCCGGATCCCCCCTTTATCGGGCTGGGTAATTACGCCGAGCTGTTCCGCACCGGTCGCTTCGTGCATGCCGCGCTGATCACCGCTCTGATCGTCGGGGCGGCGGTCACGCTGGAGCTGATCTTCGGCTTTCTCTTTGCCGATTTCGTCATGGGTGACCGGCGTAGCCACCGGCTGACGGTGACGCTGATGCTCCTGCCGGTGATGATTATGCCGGTGGTGGTGGGCTATACCTGGCGGCTGCTCTGGGACGCTCAATACGGCCCCATCAACCAGATCATCGGCTGGGTGATCGGCCGGCCCTTTCTCTTTGTCTGGCTCGGCCAAACCTGGTCGGCGTTGATCGCCATCATCATCACCGAAGTGTGGCAATGGACGCCCTTCATGTTCCTTGTCTTCTACGCCGGCCTGGCGACGCTGGATTACGAGGTCTACGAGGCCGCCGAGATGGACGGCGCCAGCCCGGCCCAGCAATTCTGGCGCTTAACCATCCCGCTGATGCAGCCGATCATCCTGGTGGCTGTGTTGATCCGGGCGCTGGATGCCATCAAGGCTTTTGACTTGATCTATACCCTGACGGGCGGCGCGCCGGGCACCTCCACCGAGACCATCGCCTTTTTCATCTACAAAGCAGGGTACCAATTCTTCCGGCTGGGCTTTGGCGCGGCGGCGTCCATTGTCCTGCTGCTCGTGTTGAGCGTCATGTTGTCGTTGTTGCTGCGCGCCCTGCGCGGGCGCATGGCATAGGAGGCCGGCCATGGTGCGGCGCAAACGCTCCCTGCCCAAGCGAATCCTGCGGGCCGCCCTCTATGGGGTGGTGATGGTCTTCTTCCTATTTCCGATCTTCTGGATCACCATGACCAGCCTCAAGAGCGGCTCGGAGTATCTGCACAGCCCCCCGGTCTGGTTCCCGCGCTCGCCCGACCTCACCTCCTTTGTCCACGCCATTGAGGTCGGCGGGCTGACGGCGTTCAAGAACAGCGTCATCGTCGCCACGCTCTCGACGGCGCTGGCCCTCTTGATCGGCTCGCTGGCCGCCTATGGCCTGGCGCGCTATGAGGTGGGCGGGCAGCATTTGCCCTTCTTTTTCCTATCCCAACGGTTTTTGCCGCCGGTGGTGGTGGTTTTCCCATTTTTGTTGATGTTCAAGACATTGCGCTGGGTGGACACCTACCAGGCGCTCATCATTGTTTACTTGACTTTCAATCTGCCCTACACGATTTGGATGATGCGCAGCTTCTTCAGCGAGCTGCCGCGCGAGATCGAGGAGTCGGCCCTGGTGGATGGTGCATCTCCTTTTGGCGCCTTCTGGCGGGTCGCCATGCCGCTGGCCGCGCCCGGCCTGATCGCCACGGGCATCTTTTGCTTTATCTTTAGCTGGAGCGAGTTCTTCTTCGGCATCACCCTTACCAACACGCGCGCCACGCCCCTGTCGGTCTTCCTGCCTAGCCTCTTTGGCAAGCAGATGATCATGTGGGGGGATGTGGGCGCGCTGTCGGTGATTGCGTCGGCGCCGATGTTCCTATTGGGTTTGCTGGTCCAACGCTATCTTGTGCGCGGCCTCACCATGGGCGCAGTGAAGTAGGCGCATGGTACGCCTGTCGCCCACCGGCCGCGTTGCCGTTTCTATCATTGTGTGCCATGCCGTCCATGAAAGGAGACCGGGCTATCGAGCGTGACTGTTGCAAGGTGGTCAACCGATCAACCTGTTTTAACTATGTAGACCTATATAACTTGAAGAGGGGGGATCGAAGATGAATTTCAGAAGGCAGCTTTGGGTTTTACTCTCTGCGCTCACCGTGGTAGCGATGTTGAGCGCATGTGTAGCGACGCCGCCCCAGGCAGAGGCGCCGGCGGAGAGCGGCGCTGAACAGGCCGCGGGCGGCGAGGCGCAGCCGGCAGGCGAAGAACAGATCACGCTGCGCTGGGCCAATATCATCTCCGCCGTCGGGATGGAGCAGTGGCAGCCGGTGATTGACGCCTTTGAGGAGAAGTACCCCCACATCACCGTCTCCAGCGAATCCACCGCGGGCAGCGGCGCGGCCATCTACCCGGATGTGCTGAAGACCTCGATGGCCTCCGGCAATCCGCCGGACCTCTTCTTCATGTGGGGCGGCTCCATCGCCCAGCCCTTCATTGACGCCGGCCAAGTGCTTGACCTGACGCCGTACTACGAGCAATATGGCTGGAACGACAAGTTTGCGCCGTGGGTGGTGGAGCGGATCAAGTCCGACGGCAAGCTCTATGGCGTGCCCTACCATGCCTTGGGCATGGGCTTCTGGTATCGCAAAGACATCTTTGAGAAGCTAGGCATCGCGGTGCCGGCCACCTTTGCCGAGCAGGAAGCGGTCTGCGCGACGCTCAAGGAGAATGACATCTACTGTGTCACCATCGGCGGCAAGTTCGGCTGGCATACCATGCGCGTCCTGGACTACTTCCTGGAGCATACCTGTGGGCCGGAGGTACATGACCAGCTCAACCGGCTGGAGGTCAGTTGGGACCAGGCCTGTGTGGTGGACGCCTACGCCACCTTCCAGCGTTGGATTGACAATGGTTGGGTCGTGCCCGACTTCCTCACCGTTTCACCGGATGATTCCCGGCTCCCCCTCTTCCAAGGAGACGCCGCGTTGATTCTGGAGGGTGTTTGGTTTGAGGGCGTCTTGAAGAACGATGAGCAGGACGCAGCCAATTACGACTTCTATCTGCCGCCGACTGACCACGAACCGGTACGCTTCTCGGCCTTCCCGGAGCAGTGGATGATCTCCGCCGGTGCAGCCCACCCGGACGAGGCCGCGCTCTTCATTGACTTCATCACCAGTGAAGAGGTGCAGACGCAGTTCGAGGTCAACGACTTCGCCAACTCGGCGACCATCGGCGTCAATCCCGACTGCAACGAATGGCCGCTCACCTGCCGCTGGCGCGAGATCATCCTGAGCGCCGAAGACACCTATCCGCCCACCGACCAGGCATTTGTCAAGGAGTTGATGGACGGCTTCTTCGAGGTGCAGGATGCCATCGTCGCCAAGCGGTTAACCCCCGAAGAGGGCGCGGCGCTGATGCAGCAGCGCGTGGAGGAGTGGCAAGCTAACCAGTAGGGAACCATTCAGCGCCTTATCAGCCTTGGACTGAAAGTCCAGGCTGAACGTTCAAGTCCACTCCAAGTGGACTGGCAGAGCGCGTGTCCGCCGGTAACGTAGGCGCGGTATCCCTACCGCACACTTCGGCATACCACGCTTGTGCGGCAAGATGCCGCACCTACGGAGCTGGCTGGTGCTCTGAGACAATAGGTTCATGGATGCCCCAGTCTCCTGCCCCTGGTCGCATAGGGGTGGGAGGC
>DATLZJ010000063.1:0-6204 GCA_035574055.1 Caldilineaceae bacterium | reverse complement strand
AAGCCGGTCGCGCTGGCGATCCTCAAGCGCCCGGCCAATACACCGGGCACAGTCGTTCAGGTGGGCGATATACCTGCCCAGGTGGTCGCCTTGCCTCTTGTGGGGGGTAGGCAGTAGAGGATAGACAATTGCGTAGGAGTGGGGGCATCTTGTGACCGCTCAGATTGTAGAGAACCGCGCAGAGGCGTCTGTGCCTGCTGCGGCGCTGATTCAAACCGGCGAGCAAGCCGGGACAGGCAACCAGGAGCCATTTCAGGTCGCCGTATGGCGGCTGATCATTGACGAGCAACCGCGCAGCGGCGCGGCGAATATGGCGCTGGACCAGGCGCTGGCCGAGGCTTGCGCGGCGGGCGACAGCCCGCCTACCCTGCGCTTCTACCGCTGGCATCCCCCCGCGGTCAGCCTGGGCCGCCACCAGCCCATTGACGATCTGGACTTGGCCGCGGTGGAGGCACGCGGCTATGAAGTCGTGCGCCGGCCCACCGGCGGCCGCGCCATCCTCCATACCGATGAGCTGACCTATTCGGTGGCCGCGCCGGCCCATGAGCCACGGGTTCAGGGCAGCGTGATGGATGCTTACCTGCGCCTGAGCCATGGGCTGCTGGCCGGGCTGCGCCTCTTGGGACTCGAAGCCGACAAGGCGGCAGGCCATGTGCGCGCCGGCCCCAATGTGTCGGCGGCCTGCTTCGAGACGCCTAGCGCCTATGAGATCACCGCAGGCGGGCGCAAGCTGATCGGCAGCGCGCAAAGCCGCCGCGCCGGCTATGTGCTCCAGCACGGCAGCCTACCCCTGGTGGGCGATATCGGGCGCTTGGTGGATGTGCTGGCGCTGCCGCCCACCCAGGCCGAACACCTGCGCCGGGAGCTGGTCGCCCGCGCCGGCACCCTGGCCCAGGCCCTGGGCGTCGCCGAAGATGCACCCACAGTACAATTCGAGCATGTGGCCCAGGCGCTCTGTCAGGGCTTTGCCGCTACCCTCAATCTACACTTTAAGCCTGCCCAACCCTCGCCTGCCGAGCTGCGCCGGGCCGCCCAGCTCATCCGTGAACAATTTGCCAACCCGGAGTGGACCGATCACCGGTAGCTATGGCTGTTGGATTGCTTACCCTGGAGCTTTACCTGCCGCTCAATGACAGCCTCAAGGGCAAGCGCGGCATCCTCAAGCCGCTCATCGCCCGCCTGCGCCGAGACTTCAACGTCTCGGTCTGTGAGGCCGATGCCCAAGACGCGCTCACCCGCGCCGTGCTGGAGGTCGCCGTGGTCAGCCAGAACCATGCCCTGGCCCACCGCCACCTTCAACTGGTCGCCAACCGCGTCGAGAGTTGGCGGCTCGACGCCCAGCTCATAGATTACACCATTGAGATGCTAGACTGATAACTGATAGGTAATCCTCCCATTTCTCTTACACAAGGAGGCAGGATGGTCGAGGCGCAGGAAGGGATCAGCCGGTGGGAGGGGGGCGTGGTCCGCTATCCCGACCCGGCGATTGAGGTGGTGGACCCACGGTTCAACCGGTACCGGCTCGGCAATGCGGCGGTCGAGCGACTCTGCACCGGGATGCGTTGGGCAGAGGGGCCGGTCTGGTTTGGCGATGGGCGCTACCTGCTCTGGAGCGACATCCCCAACAACCGCATGATGCGCTGGGACGAGGAGACCGGCGCCGTCAGCCTCTTTCGCAAACCCTCCAATTTCAGCAACGGCAACACGCGCGACCGGCAGGGCCGGCTGATCACCTGTGAGCATCTCACCCGGCGCGTGACGCGTACTGAGCATGATGGCTCGATCACGGTGTTGATGGATAGCTACCAGGGCAAGCGGCTGCGCGCCCCCAATGATGTGGTGGTCCATTCCGACGGCTCGATCTGGTTCACCGACCCCGGCTATGGCGGCCTCTTGGACTATGAGGGAGAGCGAACCGAGTTTGAGCTGCCTCCAGCCGTCTACCGGCTAGACCCCGCCACCGGCCAGGCGACCGTCGTCGCCGATGACTTTCTGAAGCCGAATGGCCTTTGCTTCTCGCCCGATGAATCCAGGCTCTACATCGTAGACACGGGCCGCTCTCATGACCCGGACGGCCCTGCCCACATCCGCGTCTTTGAGGTGCAGGGGGCAACGCTGCGCGGGGGAGAGGTCTTCGCTGACATGGGCCAAGGCTCCGCCGACGGTATCCGTACCGACCTAGACGGCAATCTTTGGGCAGCCGCCGGATGGGGCGGGCCGGGCTATGATGGCGTCCATGTATTTGCGCCGGATGGCGACCTGATCGGGCGCATCCTCCTGCCGGAGCCTTGCTCCAACCTCTGCTTTGGCGGGCGCAAAAAGAACCGGCTCTTCATGACGTGCGGCCAGTCGGTCTACTCAGTCTATGTAGAAACACGCGGCGCGCAGACGCCGTAAATAAGTTAAGGAGCAAACAACCGTGGGTATTAGTATCGGGCTGGTGGGCTTAGGCTCGTTTGGCCGCGCCTTTGCCGACCTCTTTATGAGCCATCCCCTTGTAGACCGGATCGCCCTATGCGACCGAGAGCCGGAGCGGATCGAGCCGTTTGCCAAGAAGGAGTCGTGGCAAGCCAAGCTCAACCCGCGCGATATCTATACCTCGTTGGATGATATCTGCCGGAGCGACCTGGACGCCCTGGTGATCATCACCCAGCCCTGGCTCCACGCCCCTCAATGTGTCCAGGCGCTGGAGTCGGGCAAGAGCGTCTACAGCGCCGTGCCGATCATCAGCATCCCCGACGACGATGAGATTCTCGAATGGTGTGACCGGCTGGTAGAGACGGTGCGGCGCACGGGCAAGCATTATATGCTGGGCGAAACGACCTACTACCGCCCCCAAGCCATGTACTGCCGCCGCCAGGCGCGGGCCGGCGCCTTTGGCGATTTTGTCTACAGCGAGGGCGAGTATTACCACGATGTGGACGGCCACACCAACTTGCGGGTGGTCACGCAGCGGCGGTTCGCCAGCGCCGCCGGCCGCGAGTGGCTGGCGCTGCGCGAACAATACAAGGCGCGTGGCGTCAAAACCGGCCCCATGCATTACCCGACCCACTCGACCAGCGGGCCAATCTGTGTAATGCAAGCCCACGCGGTCAAAGTCTGCTGCTGGGGCTATGCCAACCGCACCCATGACCCCTACTTTATAGACGAGGGCGCGGCCTTCAGCAATGAAACCGCGCTCTTTTACATGAGCAACGGCAGCACCATGCGCATCATTGAGGCGCGTGAGATCGGCCACACCGAGCGCGAGATCTTCCGCATCTATGGGACCAAGGGCAGTTTCGAGAACGATATCTGGCTGGACAACAAGACAGCGACGCCGCTGACGGTAGCGGAGATGCGCGACCCACTGCCGCCGGAAGTGGTGGAGGCCTTTCGCGGCGTCAGCCAGACCTCGGACTTCTACGGCGGGCATGGCGGCTCCCACGCCTATCTGGTGCATGAGTTCGTGGACGCCGTGGCCCATGACCGGATGCCGGCGATCAACGTCTGGGAGGCGGTGCGTTATATGGCAGCCGGCGTCGCCGCCCACCAGTCGGCGCTGCGCGATGGCGAGGTGCTGGCCGTGCCGGACTGGGGGGATCCGCCTTCGGCTGCGTAAGCGCCTGCCGGCCTAGGGGCAGCCGGAATCAGCAGCCGTCTTGCGCGCCGTCTCGAACCGTCAGACAGACGCGTGCAGCTTTGGCTTGTACAGCCAACTGAGCAAGAAGCGCAGCCGCCCCCGCGCCATCCAAAGCGACTTACCCGGGCGGAAGGAGCCAACCATCAACGGCCAGCAGGTCGAAGGGCCACCCAGACTAAGGCTGTAATTGATGCGCATAGATGCCTGCCGCGACGGTTGTTGGGGCCTTTCGACAATTGGACACATCCTCTGGTAGAATTTTCCTGCTTCCATTGTCTGTTTCGGGGCGGCGCCGGTCATCTCCCCATGTACAGGTCGCTGTACACACCGTTGCCCACCCGCGACTTCTATCCAGGCGAACGAACCACCCAAGACCCAAAGGAGGCAGCATGGTGATGCGCACGTTTGGCTCACGCCAGGCACAACAGGGATTGAACCGTCGAGAGTTTCTGAGGTTGGCGGGCGCGGCGACGGGTGTGGGGCTGCTGGCAGCCTGCGCGCCGGCGCCTGTCCAACAGGGGACGACCGGAGAGGAGGCGGCTGCCCCGGCGGCCGCAGCGACAACGATTGTCGTTTGGTATCAAGATTGGGACGGGGCCAACCGCATCATGAACTGGGCCGCGCCCGAGTTTGCCAAAACCCATCCCGATGTAACGCTGGACCTCCAGCCCATTGGCTACGACGACTTGCTGGCGAAACTTCTACCTTCGATTGCCTCCGGCACAGAAGGCGATGTGCTGAACATGTATACCGACTGGGTAGTCGGCACCGACATCTCCCAGGTCTTCTTGGATATTACGGACGTGGCCGGCGGGGCGGCGGCGCTGGAGGAGGCCATGTGGCCCTCGGCCTTCAATGCGGTAGATGCGCCCGGCGGCAAGGTCTATTATCTGCCCTGGTTGGCGGGTCTGCGCGGCGCGGCGACCACGGTCAACACCGCGCATTTGGCGGAGCAGAATATTGACTATACCGCCTTCGAGAACTATGAAGCGATGGTCGAGGCCGGTAAGCAGCTTACCCAGACCAACGCCGACGGTAAAATCTCGCGTTCGGGATATTCACCGCGTAGCGCCCAATACCAACTGCTGTGGAGCTTTATTTGGCAGTTGGGCGGCGAGTTCTTTGACCGGGAGACCGGCGTCTGGTCGCACAGTAGCCCGGAAGGCGAGGCAGCAGCCCAAATCCTCTACGATATTTACTGGACCCACCAGACCTGCGATTTCGAGCTGTTCACCTCGGAGTTTGAGGCGGTCAGCCAGGGACTGGTCTCGATTTGGGGCGACGGCGCTTGGACCGCAGGGGTGCAGACCGATGTGGCCGAGATTCCGGCGGATAACATTGTTACCCCGCTGCTGGCAAACCGAGTCGAAGATGTGCTCTATCCCCAGCATATCGCCGGCTTCGGCCTCTCGCGCCGCCTCTCCGAAGATAGCGCCAAGCTTCAGGCCGCCATTGACTTTGCCCAACTGTTGGTCAGCGCCGACGGCTTGATCCAGACCTTTGACTTCTACTCCGGCGTCTGTATGACCAAGGCCGTCTACGAGGACCCGCGCATCGAAGACGTGAAATACGGGCCGATGTCCAAGCGTGTGGCGACGGGGGTATGGCCCATCGCTCGCTACCCTGGCGACCATGTCGCCCAGCAGGGGCCGGCTGCGACCGAGCTGGATCGGGCCATGCGCCAGGAAATCTCTATCCAAGAGGCGCTGGCAAACATGGATGCCTACTTGCAGGAGCAGGAGGACCAGGCGCGCGAGCGGATCGGCATGTAGCCCATTGGCCGGGAAGGTCAAGACCGCCGAGGGAGGGAAGGCTCCTCCCTCGGCGACAATCAGGGAGTGGTCAACTTGCGATGAGCCAATCCAACACGGCCCAGACCATCAGCATGGCAAGCCGGGCGGGCGTGGCGGCCGCAGGCCGGCGCCATGGCTTGTTCCACCGCTTCCGGCGGGCAAGCCCACTGGCGCTGATCTATGCCGTATGTGTCACCCTCTTTTACGCCCTGGTCTTTGTCATCCCCTTCGGCACTGCCATCTGGCTTTCATTTCACAACTGGGATTTCCTCACCACGCCCAAGTTTGTGGGGCTGCGCAATTTCGCCAAAGCGTTGAACGACGAGTATTTCTGGCAAGCGCTCAAGACGACTGCCCTCTTTTCGGTTGTGGAGATCACGCTCGGCGTGGCGCTGGCGTTGCTGCTGGCGCTGGCCTACAGCCATGTGCGCGGCCGGAAGCAGGGCTTCTTTCTGGCGCTCTACTATCTGCCCGTGATCACGCCCACGGTAGTGGCGGTTTTCCTGTGGCGCTGGCTTTACCGGCCCACCGGCGGCGCCTTCAACAGCCTGCTGGCCGCGATGGGCCTACCGGAGCAGCCCTTTCTCGCCAGTGGGGACCAGGCCCTTTGGTGCATTACGGCCATGGTGATTTGGGCCAATGTGGGCGGCGCAGCGGTGATCCTGCTGGCGGGTATGAACGATGTGCCGGAGAGCCTGTATGAGGCGGCCAAGCTGGATGGTGCGGGGTTCTGGCAGATGTTCTTCAGGATTACGCTGCCTTTGATCCGGCCGGTACTCGTCTATCAAG
>DATLZJ010000062.1:0-11111 GCA_035574055.1 Caldilineaceae bacterium | reverse complement strand
AGCATGGGCGGCTCAACCGAGCGACTGCCAGAAACGGTCTAGGACTTGAGCCGTCTCCTCCAACCGCTCGAAATGGGGGAGGCCACAGGTCGGCGTGATGCGCTCGACGCGCCAACTTGGGTGCTGCTCCACAAAGCCGGGCAGCCGGTCAAAGGTGACGAAGGCATCCCGGTCATAGATCACCAGCGCCGGCGTCTGCACAGCGGCGTAGATGGCGTCTACAGCATTGGGGGTAAAGAGCCGCCCGCTGATAAAGGCCAACGGCGCATGTTCCGCGCCCGGCTGGTGGGCCGTGGCGTAGCAGTAGTCTATGTAATCGGGCGGGACCGGCCCCACGAAGCTCTTTTGCAGGAAATATTCAATGCTGCGCCGGGTGGCGATCAGATCGTAGAGGGGCCGCGCCCAGAGCGGTACGGTCAACAGTTCCTGGAGCAGACCACTATAGCGCCGCTTGTCTGCCGAGGCATTGTCAAAGCCGGTGGGCGAGATCAGGGCCAGGCTGCGAAAACGGGTGGGCTGTTGGCGCGCAGCTTCGGCGGCGAACTCGCTGCTCAACGAGAGCGCAACCACATCCACCGGACGGCTCCCGATCTCATCGAGCGCGGCAAGAATGGCCTTCACAAAGAGCGCCGGGGTGTAAGTGACATCGGCGCGGGTGGAGAAGCCGAAACCGGGCAGGTCCAGCGCAAAGACCGGGCGGCGGCCCCGGTAATGCTGGAAGAGGGGCCGCATCTCATAGGCGCTGGCCGCGGCGTTGATGCTGTGGATCAACAGCAGAGGTGGGCCGTCCCCCTGGCGGTCATGGTAGAGGTTGAGGGAGCCGGTCGGGCGGAAGCCGACGACGGTCTGTTCCGCGGGGATGGCCTTGGGCAGGGCCATATGATGGTTGACGCCGAGGTAACTGTAGGCAATCCAGCCGCCGGCGGCCATGACGCCCAGGCGGATGAGACCGCCAAAGAGACTGCCGACCGGGTTGGCGCGGGCCGGTCTGGAATTCCGCTGCTTGTTCATTGGTGCATACCCCTGACACAACCGGCAAGCCCTGTACGGTACTGCCCGGCTTGCCTGTTACCATCTTACCGTATAATAGTCATCGGCGAGAATGGCAAAGAGGCGCATATCATGGAACTGGTCCTTGAAGAAGTCATGCTGGCGCAGCACCCCTTCCTCTTGGAAGCCGAGGGCGCGCAACAGCCGCGCCGAGCGCTCGTTCTCGACCATGACCAACGCCTCGATGCGGTTCAGCCCAAGCTCTGAAAAGCCGAAGTCGAGGATCGCGTCCAGCGCCTCGCGCATATAGCCCTGCCCCCAATAATCGGGGTGCAGCTCATAGCCGATCTCGCCGCGGTAGGTGCGAAGCCAAACAAAGCCGCAGGTGCCGATCAGCGCGCCGTCTTCCTTGCGCTCGATGCCCCAGCGGATCGCCCGCTCCAGCTCAAAGCTCTCGTCGAAGAAGTCAATCAGTTCTGCGGCCTGGGACGGGTCGGTGTAAGTGACGAGATCGTAATAGCGGGTGACCTCCTCGTTGGCGAAGATGCGAAAGATCGCGTCAACATCCTCCGGCAGAATCTCGCGCAGCAGCAGCCGCTCGGTCTCGATCTCCGGAAACTCGGCGAAGACGTTGTCGGTCAAGCGGGCGCGATCCTCTCCTGTGCACCTAGCATTCTCGACACAGACTATAGCGGCAGCGGGATTGTGCGCCGCTCGGCGATGCTGCGGATGGCGGCCTCGGTGAACTCCATGTACTTGACGCCATCCTCAAAACTGGTATGCGTCACCGGCTCGCGGCCGCGGATGGCGTTGATGAACTCCTCCTCCACGCGCCAGCCGCCGCGCTCGTTTTCTGGAATTGGAATCTCACGTAGCTCGTGATCGTTGCGCTGGCCGCCATAGAGCTTGTTGTCGCTAAAGCGGAGAGTGCCCCGGCTGCCAAAGAGATAGACCTCCGGCCCGCCGGCCAGCCCGGTCACGCCGGAGATTTGCATGTGGAGCTGTGCGCCACAGGCCATGTCGGCCAGCACGTCAATATGCTCCGGGATGCGCACGGCCTTGAGATGCCCATCGGCGCCGCGGCGCATCTTCACATAGGTCTTGCCCATGGCGGTGACGGCGGTGGCGTGGCCGATCCAGCGCATGACCGCCTCATACCAGATGCCCATGGTCATGGTATTGAAGCCGCTGAGGTCGAAGTCATGGCGCCAGTGGAGCGGCGCATCCATATCCAGGAAGGTTCCGCCGGCGCGCACCTCGACGGCCAGCACATCGCCCAGATACCCTTCGGCCAGCAGCCGGCGGATGGTCTTGTCCACGCCCAGAGTCATGGGCGAGGGGACGATCTGGGCGGTCAGGTAGGGGTGGGCTTGGGCCGCGGCCAGCATGGCGTGGGCCTCGGCGGCATTCATCGCCATGCGCGCCTCGCACAGCACATGCTTGCCGTTGTTGAGCGCGGCGATGGTCAGCCGGGCGTGCATGTAGGGCCAGGTGCCGATGCAGATCGCGTTGACGCCGGGGTCGTTGATCACATCTATCCAGCGGTCATAGACCTTAGGAATGTTGAACTGCTCGGCGACACGCTGGCCGGACTCGCGGCTGCGGTTGCAGACGCTGGCGATCTCCACTCCCTCGATGGCCTGGAGGCCGGGGATATGCCGGCTGGTGGTGTTGGCGCCTGCGCCGATGACGCCCACGCGGATGGTCTCGTCACTCATAGAGGGTCTCCTCGCGTACTGTGGCTTGCGTACTTAGGCTGGCTGTCTGCTTGGTGGTTCCGCTCTCCTATTGTACGATCTCCTTGCCCGAACGGGCAAAGCCAAGGCGGCGCGCTGTTTCTCCCTGTCCACACAATTACTCGGAACAATTACTCGGAACAATTACTCGGAGTTTCACAACATAAGCGGCAGAAGGGATTTGCCATGCCTCCACTTCGTTTTGCGCTGATCGGCGCCGGCAATATCGCCAAAATCTACGCCGCGGCCTTTGCCGCGATTCCGGAAGCCCAGGTGACGGTGGTCTGTAGCCGCGGCGAAGCGGCAGGCCAGGCATTGGCTGCACCCCTCGCCGCGCGTTGGCTGCCCGACTACCGGCAGGCCGTTTCACAGCCCGACGTGGACGCCGTAGTCGTGGCGACGCCCAGCGGGACTCACGGCGAGATCGCCGTTGCCGCCGCCCAGGCCGGCAAGCATCTATTAGTTGAAAAGCCGCTGGAGATCACGCTGGCGCGGGTAGATGCCATCCTGGCGGCGGCCCAGGCCGCAGGGGTGATCCTGGCCTGTGTCTTTCCGCTGCGCTTCGCCGAGGGGGTGCGCCGGGCCAAGGCGGCGCTGGACGCAGGCCGGTTGGGGCGCTTGACCCTGGCCGATGTCGCGGTCAAGTGGTACCGGCCCCAGAGCTATTACGACGGAAGCTGGCGCGGCACCTGGGCGCTGGACGGCGGCGGCGCGCTCATGAACCAGTCCATCCACAACATTGACCTGGTGCAATGGCTGGCAGGCCCGGTCGCCACGGTCTTTGGCCGCACGGCCACCCTGGCCCATACCATGGAGACCGAGGACACCGCCAGCGCGGTGCTGACCTTCCAGAACGGCGCTTTGGGGGTGATCCAGGGAGCGACGAGCGCCTGGCCGGGCGACCCGGCGCGGGTAGAGCTGCACGGCGACCGGGGCGCCATTGCGCTGGAAGAAGGGCGCATCGTGGTCTGGAAGTTGGCCGACGCTGCCCCCGGCGAGGAGGAAACCATGCTCCAGTTGGAGCAGGCGGGAGGGAGCGGCGCAGCCGACCCGATGGCTATCGGCTTCGAGAAGCACCGCCGCCAGATTGTGGACTTGATCGAGGCCATTCGCGAGGGACGCCCGCCGGCCATCCAGGGCGCCGAGGCGCGACGCTCAGTGGAGATTGTGCGCGCCATCTACCGCTCGGCGCAGACGGGCAAGCCGGTCGAGCTACCCTTGCGCCAAGACACATAGACGCCTTGGCGCTACCCCTTTCGGCCAGCGCACGCGTTTTTGTGACGGCAACTTGACGGCTACAACGGCATTATCCTTGCTCTATCTACATAGGCTCTATCCAACTACACAGGGGGAAACGATGAACCTATCCTTCAACGGGCTTGGCATGGGAATGGGCACGCTGGCGCGGCTCTCCAATGCCGAAACCCGCTCGACCAGCGCGGAGAACTTCAGCGGCGCCAAGGGCCAAGGAGGAATGGCGACCGAGGGCACAGGCGCCGTCGCCGGTCGCGAGCTAGGCCAGGGCTGGAAGATTTCGCCCAGCATCCACATCGCCGGCAAGAGCACCGCAACCCTGGCCGATATAGAGGGGCCGGGGGCCATCCAGCACATCTGGCTCACCGTCCACCCAGAGCACTGGCGCAAGCTGGTCTTGCGCTGTTATTGGGACCATGAAGAGACGCCCTCGGTCGAGACGCCGCTGGGCGATTTCTTTTGCATGGGCTGGTGTGAGCGCGCCAACGTCGCCTCGCTGGCCGTCTGTGTCAATCCGGCGGGCGGCTTTAACTCCTATTGGGAGATGCCCTTCCGCCGCCACGCGCGCATCACCGTGGAGAATCTCTCGCCCGACGAGGTGCGCGGCTTCTATTACCAGGTGACCTACACACTGACCGACGTGCCGGAGGACATGGGCTACTTCCACGCCCAATGGCGGCGGAGTAACCCCCTCAAGTATATGGATGTCCATACCCTGTTGGATGGTGTGCGCGGGCAGGGGCACTATGTCGGCACTTACCTGGCCTGGGGCGTCAACAACAACGGCTGGTGGGGCGAGGGGGAGATCAAGTTCTATATGGACGGCGACCAGGAGTGGCCGACCATCTGCGGGACGGGGACCGAAGACTATTTTGGCGGCGCGTGGAACTTTGAGTTCCCGCGCGGCGAGTACGGGGTCTTTTCCTCCCCCTACAGCGGGTTGCCCCAGGTGATCAAGCCCGATGGGCTGTATCGCAGCCAGCAGCGCTTTGGCATGTACCGCTGGCACATCATGGACCCGATCCGCTTCAAGCAAGACCTGCGCGTCACAATCCAGGCGCTCGGCTGGCGCTCACAACTGGAGGGGATGCGCCGCTACCTGCCCTTGCAGGATGACATCGCCTCAACGGCCTACTGGTATCAGACCGAGCCGCACGCGCCCTTCCCGGCGCTGCCAGGGCTGAATGAGTTGGAAGTGATCTAGCGCATCAGGATTAGGTTCGCAGGGTGTCGGGGGATGTGGCGTCCATGCCCGGTATAGATAGCGGCAGGAGGCTACATCCCCATTACTCTTACCCTTTCAATCCCGTCAATTTCACTCCCTGAATAAAGGTCCTTTGGGCGAAGAAGAATAGCACGATGATGGGCACGGTGAACATGACCGAGGCCGCCATGAGCTGGTTCCAGGCGACGGCGTGTTGCTGCTGGTAGTCCTGTAGGCCCAGCGCCATGGTGAAACGCCGGGGGTCAGTCAGGTAGATGAGCGGCCCCTGGAAGTCGTTCCAAGCCCAGAGGAAGGTAAAGACGGTGATGGTCGCCAGCACCGGCACCGAGAGGGGCAGCATAATGTTCCAGAAGATGCGGAACTCCGAGGCGCCATCCACCCTGGCGGCATCGGCCAGCTCTTCGGGGATGGTGCGGAAGAACTGGCGCAAGAGGAAAATATCAAAGCCGTTGCCAAAGAAGGTCGGCACGACCAGCGGCAGATAGGTGTTGCCCCACCCCAACGTACCGGTGAAGTAGAGATAAAGCGGGATCATCGTGACCTGGAAGGGCAGCATCATCGTCGCCAGCACGATAAAAAAGACCAGGTCGCGGCCCGGCCAGCGCACCCGCGCAAAACCATAGGCCGCGGGCGCACAGGAGATGAGCGTGCCAATGATCGAAAGAATGGCAATGGCGAGGCTGTTCTGGACGTAGGTCCAGAAAGTGACGCCCATACTGGGCCGGCTGGCGGTGTTGATGGCATCTAGATAATTGCGCCAGCGCAAGCCCACCTCCAACACCGGCTCGGCATAGCGCATGCGGATTTGCTGCGCCTCGGCGGTCGGGTTGGCCGGGTCTAGAAACGTGCCATAGCCCTCGGCAATCGAGACCAGCGCCAACTCTTGGACCGGGCCGGCCTCGCCATTTTCGCCGGGGACTTGCACCCGGTAGATAGGCAGCTCCTGCCCGTTGAGCATGACCCGGCGGTTGTCGTGGGGCAGCCAGGTCGGCGGCACGCGAAAGACATCCTGGTCCGACTTGAGAGAGGTTGAGAACATCCAGACAAAGGGCACCAGAAAGAAAAGACCCACGCCGATGATCGCCACGTGGGCGAGCAGTTGGGCCAGGCGCCCGCGCAGGCTCCGCCCGCGCACTAAAGAGCGGCTATGGGGCGCCGAGTGGGACGGGACGGCAATCTCGGCCACGGATCAGCCTCCCTCATAATAAGTCCAATGTTGGGACGAGCGCAGCAGCATGATGGTGCAGGCCATGATGATCAGGAACAAAATCCATGCCTGGGCCGAGGCGATCCCCATCTTGAGGTAGACGAAGCCCTGTTGATAGAGATAGACGCTGTAGAAGAGGGTAGAGTTCAGCGGCGCGCCCAGCCGCACGCCGGAGGTCGTGACCCCTGCGCCCAGCACATACGCCTGGGCGAAGTATTGGAAGGTGGCGATCACGCCGATGATCAGGTTAAAGAGGGTGATGGGCGAGACCAACGGGATCGTCACCGCCCACAACCGCTGCCACCAATTGGCGCCGTCTAGCTGCGAAGCCTCAATGAGCGTCTGCGGGATGTCCTGGAGGCCGGCCAGGTAGATAATGATCGTATTGCCGACGCCCCACAGCCCCAGCAAAATCAGCGATGGCTTGGCCCAAAGCGGATCGTTGGTCCAGTTGGGGCCACGGATGCCGATCTCAGCCAGCATACTGTTGAGGATGCCGCTGGTGGGGTTGAGAATCCAGAGCCAAAGCAACGTGCTGGCAACGACGGGCACGATGGAGGGGAGGAAGTAGATCACCCGGTAGATGGATTGTCCCCGCACCTTGATATTGAGCAGCAGCGCGCAGATGAAGGAGACCAGCAGCGAGAGGGGGACGGCGATCACGACCATATAGGCCGTGTTGTAGAGCGAGCGCCAAAAAAGCGGATCGCGCGCCAGGGTCAGATAGTTCTGCACGCCGACCCAAATGCTAGGCTGCTTGATGTGATATTCGGTAAAGCTGTAGTAGAGCGAGGCCAGCATCGGATAGAGGGTGAAGGCGAAGAAGCCGATCACCCAGAGGGAGATAAAGGCCACGCCGGTGAGGAACTGGCGCCGGGTGCGCTTGCTCCAGCCGCGCCGGCGAGGGCGCGCACCGGATGGAGCGGTCTGGACGGCCATTGGAGCCTCCTGAGAACGTAAGAGACAACGGGGTGGGGACGGCATGGCTGCTGACCGTCCCCACCCCGCGCCGGGTTCGCTTAGTTGCCGAGCGCCCGGTCCAGCTCCGGCTGGAGGCGCGCCTGAGCTTCCTCCAACAGCGGTACCGGGTCGGCGCAGTTACGCAGCACCTGCTCTTCGATCTGGCCGAGCGCGGTCGTGACTTCGCCGTGGATCGGGGTGAGAATCGGCGCACGAGCGTTCTCGTGCGCCATCAGATCCATAAAGACGACGAACTTCTCATTCTCCAAGAAACGTGGGTCCTGGGCGGCCTGGGCGCTGGTCGGCAGGTTAAAGTTTGCCACCATCTCCTCGGCCACGATCTCCGGCGACATCATCCAGGCCAGCAGGTCAAAGGCGGCCTCCTTGTCCTGCACGTTGCTGGGGATCATGGCGACCGTACCCTGGACGACATTGGTGTTGGCCCGCTCCGGGTTGGCGGCAGGCGGCGGGAAGGGGGCCACATCGTAGAACAGCTCCGGCTTGTACTTCTGGATGAAGTTCGGTCCCGGCTGCCATTCGCCCTCGACCTGCATCGCGATCTTGCCCGCATAGAAGCCGTTGTCCGGCGAGGCGTAGTCGCCGAAGGAGGTGGCGAAGCGCACGATCTCCTCGACATCATACTCGCAGTAGAACTGCTGCTCCCACAGCAGCGCATCAATCACCGGCTGGGAGGTCAGCGCCAGCTCCGTGCCATCCTCGTTGTAGTACCAGCCGCCCATCATGGCGACATACAGGTCCAGATGCGACCAGGAGAAGTCGGGGATAAAGCCGATCTGGCTGATCTGGCCGTTCTCGTCCACCTTGGTCAGCGCCTTTGCCATCTCGGCCAACTCCTCCATGGTTTGCGGCGGCGTATCCGGGTCGAGGCCGGCATCCTCAAAGAGGTCTTTGTTCCAGAAGAGGGCATAAGTGTCGGTGCCCCAGGGGAGGCAGTAGTACTTGCCCTGGTAGATGCACTGGCTTTCGGGGGCGTCGAACATATCCTCCAGATCGACCTTGCCGCTCTCTAAAAAGGGGTCCAATTCCGTGAGCAGGCCCTCGCGCGCCCAGGTGCCGACGCTATCCGGGCCGCCGGTCACCTGGATATGGGGGCCTTCTGTGCCGGAGAGACCGGCCAGCACCTTGTCGTCCTCGACCGGCGCATTGACCTCGACGCGGATGCCGGTCTCTTCGGTGTACTGATCAAAGAGCGATTGGAGCTGGGCAGGGTTGTCGCCCCAGGTGATCCAGACACGCAGCACTTGCTCTCCCTCGGTCTCGGCGGCCGCTTCGGCGGGCGCGGCAGGCTGGTCGCCGGTTGTCGTTTCGACGGGGGCCGGGGGGGTGCAGGCCGCCAAGAGCAGGAGCAACAGACCGGCGCAGGCAACCAGAGTACGATAACGTCTCGACGACATTTGACTCCTCCTTCTGGGTTCAAGGTTCTGATTCACAAGCGTTTTGGTTGAAGGATGATCAGCTTGAGCAACCGGCGACAACCTGCATGGAGCCAGATACGGAACCTGTCCCGCGCAAGTCTTCACGCACAGAGGCTGTCAGTCTGGTCGTAAACTGGAAATATGCTGTGGTAATAAAGTAGCACGATTTCAGCGGAACGCAAAGCGGGTTTTGAGATACAAGGATGTGGTACCATAGGCAGGACGCCACCCATACATACCAGAAAGCCCTTTCCATGAGCGTACAGGAACGTACTATCCATGAGTTGTTCAACTTGCAGGGCAGGGTTGCGCTCGTCAGCGGCGCGGCCGGCTGGTTGGGCGCAGCCTTAAGCCGCGCCCTGGCCGAGGCCGGCGCGACCCTGGCCGTGACCAGCCGCGACGCCGGGCGCGCGCAGGAGTTCGCCGCGACCCTACCCGGCAGCGGCCATATTGGTCTTGCCTTTCACCAGGATGACGCCGGCTCGATCCCTGGGCTGGTTCAAGAGATCGTCACCCGCTTAGGCCAGGTGGACATTCTGGTCAACAATGCCTATGGCGGCCCCGCGCCCAGCATTGACACGGCGACTGCCGACGACTTTGACCGGGCCTATCACACCGGCGTAACGTCCTACTTTCTCCTGGCGCGCGAAGTCGCGCGCCACTTACGCCGCCGCGGCGCGCCCGGCTCCATCATCAACATTGCCAGCATGTACGGCGTCGTCGCTAGCTACCCCGACGCCTACACCGGCCTGCCGGTCAACAGCCCCCCAACCTATCATGGCCTTAAGGGCGGGCTTGTCCACCTGACCCGCCACTTGGCCGTCTATTGGGCTAAGGACAACATCCGCGTCAATGCCATCAGCCCCGGCCCCTTTCCCAAGCCGGAGGTCCAGAACTCGCTGCCGGAATTCATCAGCCGTCTGAACCAGAAGACGCCTTTAGGGCGCATGGGCCGGCCCGAAGAGCTGAAGGGGCTGGTCGTCTTGCTCGCCAGCGACGCCGGCAGCTACATCACCGGCCAGAACATCCTGGTGGATGGCGGCTGGACAGCCTGGTAGGGCGCGCAGACGATGAGTGGACAACAGCAGCCGGCAATGGCTATCCCCTACCGCACCTTAGGCCGCACAAAACTGGCCGTCGCGCCGCTGGCCTTGGGCGCAGTCGAGCTGGGCATGGACTATGGGATTCAAGCGCCGGGTCACTTTGGCCGGCCTAGCGAGCAGGAGGCGATCCGCATCGTTCACGCTGCGCTGGCGCACGGCATCAACTTGATTGATACAGCCCGCGCCTACGGCGCGAGCGAAGCGGTGTTGGGCAAGGCGCTGCGCGGGCGGCGCGCGCAAGCGGTGTTGGCGACCAAGGCCAGTACCCGGCTGCCAGACGGCTCCATGCCAACCGGCGCGGCGCTGCGCCGGCACATGTTAGGCCAGCTTGACATGAGCCTGCGCCTGCTCCAGACCGACGCAGTTGAGATTTGGCAGCTCCATACGGTGGGCCGGCCCGAACTGGCGCAGATGGACGAGATCGCCGAGGTTCTGACAGAGGCGAAGCGCTTGGGCAAGGCGCGCTGGACCGGCGCCTCGTTCTATGGGACTGAGATGCCCCTGGCTGCGCTGGCGCAGGATCACTTTAATACCCTTTTCGATACCATCCAAGTGACCTATTCGGTTTTCGACCAGCGCATGGTGGACCAGGTCTTTCCCCTGGCCCAGGCCCGCCACATCGGGGTGATTGTCCGGTCGGTATTGCTCAAGGGGGCGCTGACCGAGCGCGCCGAGCATTTGCCCGACCACCTAGAGGCGCTGCGCGCCCGCTCCCGGCAGTTCCGCGCACTTGTCGCCGAGATGGAGCTGGGCTTACAGCCGGCCCAGACCGCCATCGCCTTTGCCCTGGCCCAACCCCAGACCGGCGCAGTGCTGGTGGGGGTGCGCTCGTTGGCCGAGCTAGAGGAGAATCTAGTGGCTTTGCAGACGCCCCTCCCGCCGGCCTGGCTGGAGCGGCTGGCCGCGTTGCGGCTGGACGACGAGGCGCTGCTGAATCCCGCCAGGTGGGGCATCCCCTGACCGGCGCCTGGCCCACTTATTCACCATCCCCACCACTCGCCCCAGGCGATCCACGGCTGCTCGCGACGCAGGGTAAAGAGGTAGGCGGCGATGTCGCGCGCATCCTGCTCCGGGATGCCTAGGTTGGGCATTGCCGTGCCAGGCTCAAAGGCTTGCGGGAAGCGAATCCACTGGACGAGGATTTCCGGCTCGTTGGGAAACTTGCCGGCGATATAGCGGCGGTCGGCCCAACTGTCCAGC
>DATLZJ010000061.1:0-4053 GCA_035574055.1 Caldilineaceae bacterium | reverse complement strand
CCGAGCTGGAACCCTATCTGATCGGTAAGGACCCTACGCGCGTGGTCCATCATTGGCAGGCCATGTACAAACATGCCTTCTACCGCGGTGGCCCCATCCTCACCAGCGCGCTTTCCGGCGTCGAGCACGCGCTGTGGGACCTGGCGGGCAAGGCGGCAGGGCTGCCGGTTTACAAACTGCTGGGCGGCCCTCTGCGCGACCGCATCAAAGTCTACAAGGGCATCGGCGGCGGCACCACCGAGGAGGCGGTCAAGAACGCCAAGGAGGCGGTCGCCCGCGGCTTTATCGCCCTCAAGACCGGCCCTGCCGGCCCGCGACCGGCGCGCATCATCGAGACGCCCGGCTATGTGAACTATGTGGTCGAGCGTTTTGCCGCCCTCCGCGAGGCTGTGGGCAACGAGGTGGATATTGCCATTGACTTCCACGGCGCCATCAGCCCGCAGACGGCCATGTTGCTGATCAAGGCGCTGGAGCCTTACCAGCCCCTCTTTGTGGAGGAGCCGGTGCAGTGCCAAAACGTAGATGTGCTGGCCGACATTGCCCGCAAGACGCACCTGCCCATCGCCACCGGCGAGCGCATCTACACCAAATGGGGCTTCCGTGAGATTCTGGAAAAACGGGCCGCTTCCATCCTCCAGCCGGACATCTCCCATGCCGGCGGCATCTTCGAGGCGCGCATCATCGCCGGCATGGCCGAAGCCTACTACGCCTCGATTGCCCCCCATTGCCCGCTTGGCCCCATCTCGCTGGCCGCAGGCATCCAGGTGGATGCCTCCATCCCCAACTTCCTGGCCCAAGAGCATACGACCTTTGGCGAGGGCTACCTGAAGCAGCCCTTCACCTTTAAAGATGGCTATTTAGAACTGCCGACCGGGCCGGGGCTAGGCATCGAGCTGGACGAAGAGGCCATGCAGGACAAGATCGGTCACGACTGGCGCAACCGAGAGAGCTACCATCCTGATGACAACGCTGCCATTGATTGGTAGCCGCCATAGAGAGACTAGACCAGACTAGGAATGAGGCTGTTCACATGAAAATCACCTCTGTCAAAACCGCCGCCACCAAGGGACATGGGATGCACCTGTGGGTCAAGGTGGAGACCGACGCCGGCATTACCGGCATCGGCGAATGTGTCCACGGCGGCGTCCAGGCGATTGCTATTATCAACCAGCTTGCGCCCCGTTTTGTGGGCCGCGACCCCTTTGCCATTGATGCGCTCTTCGAGGAGTTCCGCCGCGCCTATGTCTTTGACGGCGGCTTTGCCGGCGCGCTTATCACCGCGCTGACGGGCATCGAGATTGCTCTGTGGGACCTGAAGGGCAAGGCGCTCAAGACGCCGGTCTACGAGCTATTGGGGGGCAAGTTCCGCGACCAGATCCGCGTCTATGCCGACTGCCAGGTGGAGCCGGGCATGGACTTCGATGAGATCAAGCAGGTGGTGGACCATGTGCTGGAGCGGGGCTTTACCGCGCTCAAGATTGACCTGGACATCCACGCCTACGGCCACCGGGGCAAGGAGGTCGCCGGCTTCACCAAAGACCGCTTCAACCATACGGCCTTCCAGTGGGAGCATGAGCGGATGGTGCAGTTGGTGGACATGGTGACGACGGCCGCGGGCCGGGATGTGGCGGTCGCCTGCGATGTCCACACGCGGCTGGACGTGCCCAGCGCCATCCGCCTGGCCCGCGACCTGGAGCAGTATCACATTATGTGGCTGGAGGAACCGGTTCCGGCAGAGAATGTTGACGCGATGCGCGAGGTCAAACGGTCCACCACCACGCCCATCTGTAGCGGCGAAAACCTCTACCTGCGCCACGGCTTCCGCGAGCTGATTGAAAAGCAGGCGGTGGACGTGATCATGCCCGACATTCCCAAGTGCGGCGGTCTATCCGAATGTCGCAAGATCGCCAACCTGGCCGAGCTGTACTACATTCCCTTTGCGCCCCACAACGTTGCGTCGCCCATCGGCACGTTGGCCTCGGCCCACGTCTGCGCCACCGTGCCCAATTTCCTGGTGCTGGAGTTCCACTGGTTGCAGCGCGACTACTGGACGACCATCATCCAGGAGAAGGAGGATATCATTCGAGACGGGTTCATCACTTTGACCGACCGGCCGGGCATCGGCGTCGAGCTGGACGAGGAGGTGGCCCGCCAGTACCAATTTCCGGGGACAACCTGGTTCGCATAGTCTTGCCGGCGGCAGACAAAGCCGTAGGGGCCGCGTCTAGGCGTTTTCCACAACCAGCGCCTCTCCCGTAGGTGCGGTATCCTTACCGCACGCCTTGGCTGGCGCCCGTGCGGCAGAATGCCGCACCTACGAAACAACCGGGCGCGCTACGCGCGGCGCCGATGCCGCACCGGCAGTTCATATGTGTAGTACGTGTGTGTTGCCTCATTTCTTGATGTCCCATAACCCAGGATTGCTGATGCGTCACTGCAAACCCTGATACCTGCAAATTCAATAAGGACGCGAGTCGTAGAGGAATGATCCACCATGAAGCGTAAAATCCTGATCACCGGCGCTGCGGGGCGCATCGGCAGTTTTCTCACCGCCCAATGGGTGGGCCGCTATGACCTGGCGCTGACCGATGTCCGCCCGCCCAAGGAGAGGTACGGTTTTCCCTTTCATCAGGCGAATTTGGCCGACTTCGACGCCATCCGCCCGCTCTGTGACGGCATAGATACGGTTGTCCATCTTGGCGCCGACCCCAGCATGGAGGCGACGTGGGAGAGCCTGCTGCCCAATAACCTGATCGCCACCTACAATGTCTTTGAGTCGGCTCACCAGGCCGGCTGCCGGCGGATTCTCTTTGCCAGCAGCGTCAACGCCGTGTTGGGCTACCCGCCGGATGTACAAGTCCACAGCAACATGCCCATCCGGCCCATCAACCTTTACGGCGCGACCAAGGTCTGGGGCGAGGCGGTGGCTTCCTCCTATGCCGCCCGAACCAATCTCTCCTGCATCTGTCTGCGCTTCGGTTGGGTGGTAGACCGCAACAGCGACCAACTCCGGCTCGACCACCAGTACATTGACATCACCTTTACCTACGAAGACCTGGCCCGTCTGGTCACAGCCGCGATTGAAGCGCCCGACAGCCTGAAATACAAGGTCTTCCACGGCGTCTCCAACAACCGCTGGAAGCGGCTGGACATCAGCGAAGCGCGGGAGCTGCTGGGGTACGAGCCGCAGGACGACGGCTTTGAGCTTGCCAAGCAGCGCGCCCAGGCCCACGCCTAGCGGCTCGCGCCGGTCTGCCATGTGGGATTGTTTGCCTTTGATGCTTGCCAGGAGGATTCAACGATGGCAATTGCCTCTACCCAAACCCTCTCGAACATGGAAACATGCAGCCAGTTCATCCTGCGCGAGGGCTTGATCGCCATTGTGCGCGGCAACTTTCCGGCCCAAAAGCTCATCGAGATCGGCGATGCGCTGCTGGCCGCGCCGGTGCTGGTCATGGAAGTAACCCTCAACACCACCGGCGCGCTGGAGGGCATCACGCTCTTGCGCGAGCGCTTTGGCGACAAGATGCTGGTCGGCGCGGGCACGGTGCGCACCGCCGCCCAGTTTGACGACGCCCTGGCCGCGGGCGCGCAGTTCACCGTTGCGCCCAACCTGGACCTGGCGACCGTCGAGCGCGCCCAGGCGCAGGACGTTCTGCACCTGCCCGGCGTCTTCACACCCACCGAGGCGCAGACGGCCTATGTGGCGGGCTGCAAGCTGGTCAAGCTCTTTCCATCGGAGATCGTCGGGCCGCGCTACCTCAAGGCCATCCGCGCGCCGCTGGACGACATCCAGTTCATCCCCACCGGCGGCATCACACCGGAGAATGTCGGCGACTATATCCGCGCTGGCGCGGCAGCCGTGGGCTTGGGGAGCGCCTTGATCACCGGACCGGAGCAGCCGGCAGCCGATTTGATCCGCCGCGCGCGCGCCATCCGCGCCGCCTGGAAGGAAGCCAAGGGCCAATGAGCGCCGCACCGCGTTTTGACGTGACCACCACCGGCGAGGCCATGATCCGCCTCAGCGTGCCCCCCGGCCAGCGGCTGGAGGTC
>DATLZJ010000060.1:0-2157 GCA_035574055.1 Caldilineaceae bacterium | reverse complement strand
CGGCTCGGGCGGTGGAGGGTCGCGGAGCAACTGGCGGCGCGGGCCGGCAAAGAGCCGGCAGGGGAGCGCGCCGGCGCGTGTAGGCAATGTCCACTGGCGCAGCGTCTGGTCATCCACCTGCAACCGGATTTGGTACTCCTCCGCTGGCGTCTCCAGCTCCAACGTGAGGGGTTCCGTCTCAACCTGAGCGCCCCGCCGGCGGCTGCGCAGCGGCAACTGCACCAGGGTGCGAGCCGTCGCTGCATCCATGACCAGCAAGCTGGGCAGCCCTTCCTGCACAGTATAGGCCTGGGATGGCAGGAGAAGCTCAACCCGTTGGGCCGTAGCGTCAAGCTGGATCGCCGGTGTGCGAAAGCGGTCGCGCGGGCTGTCTTCATGGAGGCTCGTGCGTGTCGCCGGCGTCTGCCACCACTGCCGGAAGGCGCGCCCCACATACGGCGGCAGGTCGGCGAGCAACTGCTCGTCAATGGCCCCACTTTCCAGACAGCGGCCAAACAAGCCAACAGCTTTGGTCAACAGGCGTTCGGCCGAGCTACCTCCATAAATGAGGTAGCGGACAATCGGTTTCTCCACATCCAACAGACTCTGCGGCTCTATTTGCTCATCAAGCCGTTGTTGCAGGCGCGCCCGTTCTTCGGCCTGGCTACGCCATACGTTGAGTTGTACCGCGACCTCGGACGGCGCGATCACGCCGGCGCGCGTGACCAGCGGCGCGACGACTTTGCTGAAGAACTCAGGCAGGCAGTGCTGCGGAATACCGGCATGGACCAGGATCGGGGTTACATAGGCGTAGCCGCCCTCTACTTGCGGCAAGAGCAGGCCGCGCATCCGCACATATCGCCGGAAGAACCGCCCCAGTTGGCGCTGGCGGTTGCCGTCAAGCGGGCCTAAGTGAGCCTCCACGCCATGCCAATAGGCGCCCTCCTCATAGCTGGTGCGGCCTACAAAGACCAGGAGACAGACGAGGCAGGTCGGCGCATTGCGCAGCAACTGGAACGGCTGCTTATAGACGCGAATTAACCTCGTGAGACGCTCAAGGTCATCGTCCGTGAGGGGAAGGTCGCCAAGCAACACCACATCCTGGACGGCGCGCGCCAGCGCCTTCTCACAGTCGGCCAGCGTAGGACACTGCTCTAACATAGGGGGATCACAGAGCTAAATCAACCTTTGATCAGTCAACCATTTGAGACCGCTGCCTTGCCGAAGGTTGGTCGCCGCGCTCGGCGCCAGCCCCCGGTCGAGCCTAGCGGCAGGCGGCAGGGGACGTCATCGAAAAAGCCGGGTGCAGCGGAACGCAGAGAGGATACCCTATTGACAGCCACTGTCTAGCCGCTGTCTGCCAAGAGTGTACAGCCACAGAGGCGTCTAGTCAACTTCAAAGATTGAAGTCGAGCCTCACCGGTTGGCAACCATCCCGAAAATTGGTAAAATTCCAGCAGTGCATCCTGCGCCATTGTTCCGTGGCCCGGTGCATCGCTGTTGTTCCTCGTCCCTTTTCCTGCACGCCTGCTATCTGCACACTCACTTGAAGGAGAGCAACATGGCGAAACATGGCAATCTGGGGAGATTGTTGTTGGCGCTCGTCGTCACGCTGACCATGAGCGCATGCGTGGCCCCGCCGCCGGGAGCGGCCCCTGCCCCACCGCCAGGCGAAACACCCACCGCCGAGGCGGCGGAGGAAGCGATGCCGGCAGAGGAGATCGGGACCGAGGCACACCCGATCAAGGTGCTCTTTGTGCCGTCGGTGGACGCCCAGGTAATCGTCAGCGGAGGCGAGCTGATGGCGCAGGCGCTCAACGAGGCAACCGGCCTGCACTTCACCGTGAGCGTGCCGACGTCATATGCCGCCACCATCGAAGAGATGTGCGCATCGCCGACCGATTCCATGGGCTTCATCCCCGGGTTGGGCTACGTGCTGGCAAACCAGCTCTGTGGCGTTGACGTCGAGTTCAAGGCGGTGCGCTTCGGGTGGGATGTCTACTGGGCGCAAATCCTCGTCCAGCGTGACAGCGATATTGACAGCATCGAGGACCTCAACGGCAAGAAGTGGGCCTATCCGGACGCCGGCTCCACCTCCGGCTATCTGGCAGTCCTCCCCTTGTTGGCCGAACACAACGTCACGCCAGGGGAGACGTTGGAGGCCGGCGGCCATACCGG
>DATLZJ010000059.1:0-6718 GCA_035574055.1 Caldilineaceae bacterium | reverse complement strand
GCACGCATCACCGCCAGCGCCTCGCGCCAGGCCGCGATCTCCAGGTCTACCAGGCTGGCCTGGGCAAAGACCTCTGCCGGGGGCATATCTAAGATGGCGCTGCTGGCGTTGCCCATCATGTTCATCAGCAGCTTGGTCCATTTCATGCCTTGTGCGTGGGGGTAGCGCACAACCGCAAAGCCGGCGTGCGCCAGGGCCGCCTGGGTCGCGTCGAGCAGCCCCGTCGGGACTCCCGGCGCCCAGGCGCTCACCCCCAGGCCATACTGGGGCCGGTCTACACGGATGGCCCCCGCCCCCTCGACGCTGACCGGTGTGGTGATCGTTCCGGCGATCACCCGGTCGGGGCCGGCGACCGCCGCAATCGTCTCTTCGTTGCCCACCCCGTTTTGCAGGCTGAGCATGGGGGGGAACTCACGCCCTGCGACTGCGCCTAGCTCCTCCAGCGCAGCCGCCGTGTCATAGCTTTTGACCGTCAGGATAGCCAGGTCGTACCCCTCTTGGGCGGCGCTGGGCGCGGCATAGGCTTCGGCCAGGCTGCCCGCTGCATTCACCGTGCGGATTATGTGACGCCCATGTTCGTCGGACAGGCGCAGCCCCTCCCGGCGCACCACCTCGACAAAATGAGGTCGCCCCACCAGCGTTACCTGCTCGCCTGCCTGGGCCAGCCTGCCGCCGACCAGACAGCCGATGGCGCCCGCCCCGATGACCAGCATCTTCATTGCGCCATGCCCCTCACCGCAGGACACGCTTCTCCAGGTCATAGAGACCGTAGGCGGCGGCCAGAAACTCAATTGGGTGGCGGCTAGGGATGCGGGTACCGTGCTCTAGCTGCCAGCGACAGGTTTCCGAGTCGCAGGCGGTGTAGCGCAGGTTGTCGCCCTGCTCGCGCACAAAGTGGAATAGCTCCTCGCCTACATCCATGCTGATCTGATACTTCTCGGTCTTATAGCCGTAGGTGCCGGCGATGCCACAGCAGCGGGCGTGGCTCTCGCGCAGCGCCAGGCCGGGGATCAGCCCCAGGATATCGAGGGCGGGCTTGCCCACCCGGTGCGCCCGCTGCTGGCAGGGCGCATGGTAGGGCAGCACCAGGTCAAGGGGCTGGAAGTCGGTGCGCAACTCGCCCGCGTCGTACAGCTCGCGCAGCCATTCAAAGATGTCCCAGACGCCGTAGGCTAGCTGGATCACCGGCTCGTCGTCCAGCTCTAGCAGCTCGCGCGCCTCCTCCTTGAGGGTGAGCGTACAGCTTGTGCTGGTGCCCAAGATCGGGATGCCGGCGCGGGCAAAGCTGGCGAGGGTCGCCACGTTGCGCCGGTAATAGCGGGCGCCGGCTGCAAACTCGCCGTTGCTCAACATCGGCAGCCCACAGCAGTTTTGGGGCGGCACGATCACCTCATAGCCTTGATGCTCCAACACGGCGACCGCCGCCTTGCCGACAAATGGCTCGTAGTAGTTGGTGGCGCAGGCATGGAAATAGACCACCTTCTTGGGGCCGCGCAGGCGACGGCGCTGCGTGCGGCGCAGCCAGTCGCGGAAGGTGCCCGTCTCGCTCCAGCGAGGCAGCGGCGCATCGCGCGCGATGCCCATGACTTTATCGGCCAGCAGGCGGCTGACCGGGTTGTGGAGCAGCAGGTTTGCTGCGCTGGGGGCGATGCTGCCCAGTGCGCCCAACAACTCGTTGCGACCTAGCAGCCGGTTCCGTAGCGAGATGCCCCGGTGATTCACGATCTCGGCGCGGGCGCGGGCATTGATCTCGGCGATCTTGACGCCGGTAGGACAGACATCATTGCAAACGCGACAGCCGGAGCAGTAATCCACCGACTCATCGGGCGACTGGGGCTGGCCCGGCTCGCGAAAGCGTTGGGCCTGGGGGCCGACATACTTAGGGCCGGGAAAGCGCTCGGTGACCTCGGCAAAGGGGCAATAGCTGGTGCATATGTTGCACTTGATACAGGCGTCGAGCGTCCGGTCAACGGAGTGCCAGGAGATAGTGTGCATCATGGGTTGGCTCTAGCGCCCGGTGGTAGGCAGGGGCGCGGCATGGCCTTGGCTGCGCTGGGCGAGAATGGCATTTATGGCGGCGCTCGCCGTGGCGATGGCAATTCCTTCCCGGCTGCGCTCGCGGATGGGGTCGGCGTGGGCGAGGACGCTGCCCGCAGCCCAAAGGTTGGTGTAAAGGGGCGCGCCGTTGTGCGCCGGGCGGAAGGTCTCATCCACGGCCACGCCGCCTTGAAAGACAGGGTGGCCCTGAGGGTCGAGGAATTCTGGTCGAAACCAGCCGGCGCGGCCCTGGGGCGCGGTGAGCGGCAGGTCGAAGATGGTCTCCCAAATCCGGCCCGTGTGGTCGCTCTGGAAGCCGCCGCCCAAGATGCCGCCGGTGGCGAGCAGAAACGCCTCGGCCCGGTGGCGCAACGGGCGGGCGGCGCTTTCGGTCTCTACCCAGCGCAGCCGGTCTCCTTCGGCCTGAAAGTTGATCACGCTCATATTGGTCTGGACGGGCACATGCGCGGCCAGCCGGCGCACCAGCGCGCGGTGCAGGCGGATACCCGGCACGCTGGGGGGCAGGGTGGGAATCTCAAAGATGGGCGCGCCCACAGCTTCTTGCAGCCGGCTCCAGACAACCATGTGCTGGTCTAGCCCCAGGAGGGCAGGCAGGCCGATCCGCTCGCCGGGGGCGACGGCGCGGCGCAAGCTCTGCGCCAATGCCTCCTGGCGTTTGGGGTCTTCCAGGGATTGGGCCAGTTGAACGGTGTTGGCCTCGCGGCGGTCGGTGAGCAGGTCGCCGGGCAGGTAGTGGGCGCGGGCGCGGTAGCCTTGCCGGCTCAGGTGATGGGCGACGATGGTGGGGTAGAAGTCGCGCACGCCACGGAAGCCGATGATGAGCATGGGCGCCGGATCATCCAACCGGCCCGCAAGTTGAGCGACGGGCGCCAGAAAGACAGGACGGGCCGCGCCCGCCGGGGAAGGCAGCAGGAGATTCGCGTCGCCGGCGGCCCCGGCATAGGGCAACCCGGCCTGGTCCAACTGGGCGCGCAGGGCCGCCAAGGCCGCCGTGATCCGTTCACGACCGGCCAGACGGAGCGGGTGCGCCTCCGGCAGGCGGGTCAGGGCGTCCAGGGGAGAGGAAACCGGCTTCGGGTCGCCGGGCAGGTAGCCGAGCAGGTCAATGGTTCCTGCGCTCCAGTGCAGCGCGCCTAGGCCGCGGGCGACAATGGCGGCGCGCAAGCCTGCCTGGGCTGCGGTGAGGGCGGCGGCCAGCCCGGCCAGCCCTGCGCCGATGATCAGCAGGTCAACCATGAGGCAGTTCCGTCTCCGGCTGTGGGTTGTCCCGGTAGAAATCCGTCATGGGGCTGGCCGCATCCTCGGGCAGATGGTCCACATTCATCAGACTCAGATAGATCAGTTCGTCCAGCCGTTCTTGCTTGAGTTGCTGGCCCCAGAGGATGGGCGTGAGGCCCTTCCATCGTTCCTGCAAGAAGTCCCGCAGGAGCAGCCCCGGCTCGAAGAGGGGCGCGCCGGGCAGGGCCGCCGGGCGCGGGCCGGCATCGGCATTGTGCCCGGGCGACTGCATATAGGCGACTGCCCAGCTTTCCGGGTCGGTCGCAGGGGCTTTGCCTGGCGGGAGTGAAGCCAGCTCAAAGAGGATACAGGCGGCCCGGTAGGTGCAGAATCCCCCCTGGCACGGCCCCATGCCTAGGCGCACATCCCGGCGCAAGTCGTCTAGGGTGACGGTGGGGTTGTGGAGCGCCGCCTGCTCCACCATCGCCCGCGTGACCAGCTCGCACTCGCAGACCAACTCGCCCTGTAGCCGGTGTTCCTCGACCTCGGCCAGCCGGTGGCCCAGCCAGTAGTGGCCCTGCTCAATGCCGGGCACAGGCGTTGTGGCCGTCGTGCAGGGACGGCGGACGCCAAGCTGCTCGCAGGCTCGGTCTACCGTGGTCTCGGCCATGAGGCGAAAGGTGGTCCACTTGCCGCCGGTGATGGTGAGGAAGCCGGCCAGCCCGTCACGGCTGCGATGGTCGAGCAGCGTCAGGGCGCGGGTGGCGTCGCGGCTCTCGCCGGCAAAGCCTTCCTGGTAAAGGGGACGGACGCCGGCCCACGCGCGCAGCACACGAGCCTGGCTGATGCCCGGCGCCAACTTTTCCCCTTCGCGCAGCATTAGCTCCACTTCCCACGGCTCGATGCGCAGCCGTTCCGGGTCGCTCACCTTTTCATCGGTGGTGCCGATGACCGCGACGGTGTGGATGGGCACAATGATGTCGCCGTCCGAGGGCATCTTACAGCGGTTGAGCACGGTGTTGACGACCCGGTGGTTCATGGCAACCATCGTACCCTTGCCGGGAATGATGGCGACCTCGACGCCGGCCAGCCGCGCGATCTGTCCGGCCCACGCGCCGGAGGCGTTGATCACCATATCGGCGCGGATGAGCACATCTTCGTCATGGACAAGATCACGCACGCGCGCGCCGGTCACTCGGCGGTCGCCGTCGCCGCCTTCGACCAGCAAGCCGACGACTTCATGGTAGGTGAGAATACGCGCCCCGGCCTGGCGGGCGGCCTGGGCCGTGGCGTGGGTGGCGAGGAAGCTGTCAGCGGCGGCGTCGGGCACCTGAAAGACGCGGCTGATGCGCGGGTTGAGCAGCGGTTCCATGCGCAGAGCGGCAGCGGGGCTGATCTCGTCATAGTGGAGGCCCAGCCGGTCGCAGGCGGCCCGAAATTGGTCGGGGTAGTCGCCCTCATCCTCCGGCGTGACCACAAAGAAGCCGCCGGTATCCTCGATACAGTGGGCGTGGGTATAGCGCAGGATGGCGTTTTCGGCGATGCATTCCTCGGCGCTGCGCGGGTCTTTGACGACATAGCGCCCGCCGCTGTGAAGCAGGCCGTGATAGCGCCCGGTGGTGCCGTGGGTCAGGTCGCGCTTTTCAACGAGAATGGTCTGGAAGCCGCGCAGCGCGGCATCCCACGCCACCCCTGTGCCGGTGGAGCCGCCGCCGATAACCAGGATTTCGGTCTGGAGGTGCTTCATCTTCCTGTCGGCTTTCCCCAAACCATCACCGCATTAATATCTGGAACCCTGCCTGCACAAAGTTAAGACTGCATCGGTGGTCAATAAGGGATGACCGGCAAAGCGGCTAGCCAGTCGAAGCGCTTCCTGATGGTACTGATCGCGCCGATTGATCAGGGCGATCACGAACGCGCTATCAACGAAGATCGGATTCAAGACCTTTCTCTCCGCTGAGATATCCGTCTAAATTGGCTGCAAAATCTTCCGGCCCGTCAATCTGGATGCGCTTCAGGCGGTCCATTAGCGTTGAGGCTTCTTCGGACAGTTTGGACTGTACGAACGCCCGGACGAGCTGATACAGTTCGTCAAGGTATTTGTCACTGAGATTGTCAATTTCCGTATGAAGCGACTCTCTTGTCGTCATCGTTCCCTCCCTCAGAGAACAAGTATAGCACACGCGGGGCAGCGTTATATGGGATCAGACGGATGGCTGTCCGGCGTCCATGCTGGGACTACACGTTGGGCGCGGGCAAGCTGCTCTTGATCCCAGGTGAGGAGCGGCGCGTGGAGCGCCTCGGCGAGCGCCACATACACCGCATCCGCCCCGCGCAAGGCATAATCAGCGGCGATCTCCGCTGCACGTAGGCCGAGTTGTTCATCAACGGTTGCTCGCGCGAGATAGCGAAGCTTTAGCAAATCACGTACTGCCTGCCGCCCCACATGCGCAGCGCCAGCACGACGCGCTACAGCACCGGCCACTTCGGCTAGAAATGGTGTTGGGACGGCAAGAGTACCTCGCTGAGTGCGAAGATAACGATGCTACTACCTCGCCATAGTAGGTGATCTCTACAGTCTCACCCTCTTCGCGCACACGGCGCAATAGCGCGCTGGTGTTCTCCCGTAGCTCACGAACGCTGACCTTCAGCATTGGACCTTCCTCCCTTTACTTTTGTGTGACCACCATTGTCACCACAAGCAGTATACACCAGGTCACAACGAAGACGGCGCAAGGTTGGGGACAGGTCTTGTGCCCGCCTCGGCGCCCACAAGGGAGCGCCTCTACGAGATATGGGCGCTCACAAAGGGAGGGTTGAGAAGGGGAAACCTTTAGCTCTTTTGCGCCTGCCAGCGGGCGCGCAGCGATTTTCGACCAATGAGCCAAAGGAGGAGCGCCGCCGCGCCGGCCAGCGCAATCACGCCTAGGGGCGCGTGTAAGAAGGGCGCTGCGCCAAGCACCGGCGGCGCGCCGCCCAGCAGGATCGCCAGTCCAAAGGCCAGCCCGGCCGCGGTAGCCGGCGCGCTGGGGAGGCTCTGCGCCAGGGCGGCGACCATGGCCGGCGTAGTGGATTGGAGCAGCGCCACGCCCAGATAGAGCAGGGCAGGCGTCCGTTCGCCCAACGCCAGCAGCGGCGTCGCGGCCAGCAATGCGCCCAACGACCAGCGCCGCCAGCCAAAGCGGTCGGCCAGGAAGCCGCCGGCCACCTTGCCCAGCATGGCCGCCAACGCGAGTCCCAACAACACCTCGCTCTGGCCGTCCATGACATACTGGAAGGTGGTCCAGATGGCCGAGCGCAGGGCAATGGCCGCCAGCAACGCCATCATCACCCAGTCGTGGGCCTCCAGCGTGTGGCGGGCATCGGGAGCAGCATCGGTGTAGGGAAGGGTGGGCAGCGGTTGGTGGAAGACGGCGGCGGCCAGGATTAACAGCCCGGCCAG
>DATLZJ010000058.1:0-4803 GCA_035574055.1 Caldilineaceae bacterium | reverse complement strand
CAGATATGGTGACTCGTATAGCCACAGCGCTGCGATTTCAGCCACTTTTCTTTTATGGTGAGGCGGTTGACCTGATCCCTCCAGAGGCCGTCAGTTTTCGTGCCACGTCCAGCATGTCAAGCGCTACGAGAAACGTGGGTCTTGGCGTTGGGGACATCGTGGCAAGTGTGATCGAGGCTGACCTTCAGTCAAGGTTCAATCTACCAAAGGTTGATGTTCCTGACTTAAGCAACCATGATCCAGAGGATGCCGCTGCGTTGCTCCGAGTGCGGTGGAAGCTAGGTCTCGAACCGATACAGAATATGGTTCATCTGCTTGAGTCCAAGGGGGTCAGCGTCTACTGGCTGGCTCATGACAGCCCATCACTGGATGCTGTCTCTTGGTGGCGGGAGAAGAAGCCCTTCGTACTACTAAATAGCCATAAGCAGGCCGGAGATCGAGCGCGCTTCGATGCCGCACATGAGTTAGCACATTTGGTGCTGCATAGACGCGCTGGAACACTTTGGGGACGCGACGTTGAGAAAGAGGCTGATAAGTTTGCGGCTGCCTTCCTCTTGCCGGCAGACCAGTTTCGCAAAGAGTGTCCGGATCAGCTGAACTTCCACCATCTATATCAGCTCAAGCTCCGGTGGAAGGTGTCGGTTTCGGCAATGGTGATGCGAGCCTATGATCTTGGTATCTTTAGCGAATCACAGCGGCGCCAGGCGTTTCAACGCATGAATGCCACCGGGACATTGATTCAAGAGAAGGCAGCTTTCCAGCGCGAACAGTCGAAGCTTCATCCAATGGTCTTCGAGGCGCTGGCGAAGAAGAACATTTCGCCAGCGGATTATGCACTGCAACTCCATCTGGATGTTGATGACATACATGAGTTTATGCCAACAAGCAAGCTCTACATGCCCACTTTGACGGACCGCAAGATAATTAACTTTACCCAGTGGCGTCGAGCGAATGTTGGTTAGTGTGTTGTCGCTACTATGTACTGACTTTGGGCGGTGGCGCGTACCCCTCGCTAATGGATCGTCGTCCTACCGGCTAGGAGAGAACAAATGAGCCAACAGCCAGGGAGCGCAGCGACCGATGAGCCAACCGCTTACTCATGACCAGTTGCGTGAGATCGCCAAGGGCGCGGAGGAGGTGATGCGCGCCGAACTGGCCCTCTACGGCATCGAGGCGGATGTGGTGATCACCCCCGGCATGGCGCGCTGTGTGTTGGCCGCTGCACGCGTGGCCGGCCTGCTGTGCGGCGACGAGGCTGCGCGCCACCGTGCCGGCGGCCCCGGCGGGCTGCGGGCTGCTGGCTCAGAGACCAGACAAAAGCGCCGCCCACACACGCCGGAGACGATTGAGAAAATCCGGCAGGCACATCAACGCCGCAGGGCAGCTCAGGCGTCGAGTAGCTCCACTTCTGAATCTCTGGAAGCTCGCAGCCCGCAGCCCACCGCCCGCAGCCAAACGACGCCAGAGGTCGTCAACGGGTTTTGACCTGCCTGTTCCGCGCCTCCTGCGCGTTGCGCCGGGCGAGATGACGTGCCGGCGCTGCGGCGAGACGGGACGGGGGCAATTCTGCCCGCGCTGCCACAGTCGCAACGTGGTACCAACGATCAGCTATCTACGTGAAGAAGAGTATGTCGTGATTGGCTGCTAGCTGCCGGCTGCCTCTATTGTCATTGCCGGTTGACGAACGAGAACCAATGTGCTACTATCGGTTCAGCATCGCTTACCAGCCCATGTGAGGAGCCAGATGGCGCAGCCCCCACCTCCCATCACTCGTGAGCAGGTGCAGGCCACGGTGGAAAGCATTCTCAGCCAGTTGCGGCGGGATTTGCTGGTGCTGGTCGCCACGGGCGAGAGCTGGCAGGTGGAAATCCATGCGCCGGCGGGCAGCCGGCGAGTCACCATCAAGCCTAGCTATATCCGCAACCATGAGGTGACGCAACAGCCATAAAGCGACGCAGGAAACGCCTACCGATGGGTGCAAGGCCCGTCACGTCGCCCATTCCCGCTGGGGGCACGTAGGACCGTGGGAGTTCTGTGGTAGGGGCGTAGGGAGACCACAGAGTAGGATGCTACGCCGGATGTGACCCCCTCCCAGATGAGCATGGCCGCGCCGCAAGCGGCCGGCGCCCGCCCTGGTTGATGGGACAAAGCGGAGAAAACGGCACGAGTCCGCCGGCCGGGGTGATAGCCTAGACCCGGTCAACAGGGGCTACCTAAATATGTGCCGCTTGCGGCAGGGAGACATAATCCCTGGTAGCCCCTGTTAACAACCATACCGCGTAACCTGGTAAAGCAGGGCGCACTCTCAGATGAGGGTGCGCCTTTTTGATTGGCCCAGAACGGAGGGAGGGTGTGATTGCTGGCTATCGCCGATATATTGCAGCAGTTGGAGGAGCCGCTGCAATGGCTGCTCGTCATGCTGGCGCTGCTCGGCCCGCTCGGTTTTGTCGCCGGCATGGCCGCGCTCGCGCTGACGCGCCGCGCCGACCTGCGTGAGCGTGACGAGAAATTGTATGCCGCGCTGGAGCGCACCGACATGACCCTGGTCCAGGTCTACCAGACGTTACAGAGCGTCAACCGCGTGCTCAGCGACATCTTGCAGGAGCGGCGTGAGTTCCACCGCGACCTGATGGACTACTACCGCGAGCTGCGCGCCAAGGACATGGAGTTGGAGGCGCTGCGCCAGCGAGTGAGCGAGAACGAGGGGACTGTCTCCGATGATCTGCCGGTCACACCGCTGCTGCTCATCTGCGGCGACGAGCAGTTCTGCCGCGATGACGCGAGCCAGCTCAACCGGGCAAAAGTGTGGTTCCGCTTGTTGGAGCGGGCCACGAAGGCGAGCGTTGAGGATGAATTGCAGCGTCGGCGTCACAACGACGACCTCTACCCGTGGCTGTTGGTCAGCGCCCACGGCTCGCCGGCGGGGATTGTGCTGGCCGATGGGCTGGCGGACCGCAACTGGTGGAATCGGCAGTTGGAGGGCATCCGTGTGGTCATGCTCGCCAACTGCGAAGGGCCGGCCACCGGCGACGTGTTGGCTGGGCTGGTGGACTACGTGGTGGTGCTCTACGGCGAGCGTGCAACACATGAGGTCTCGAATTTCGTGTACAGCTTCTGGGCAGAGATGGTCCGGCACCGTGATGCGCGGCGAGCCTACCGCCAGGCGATTCAGGATGTGCCGCAAATACGGCCCTATGCAGATTTGAGGATGCGGTAGCGATGGAACAAGCATTCGGCTGGTGGGATGCGTGGGGCTACCTCGTGATCGGCGCTGTGTTGGCTGCTCTTGCGTTTCTCGTGGCGCGGCGCACCGAAGGCGGCGAGTCGTCGGCGGTGGATGTCGCCGGCGAGATGGTGCGGGCGGCGACGGTGGCGCGCGAGCTGGTGGCCGCGGCCGAGCAGCTTTACCTCACCGGCAAGCTGCCCCGCGACGAACGATTTGACTATGCCGTGGACCGGCTGGGCGAGTTGTTCCCGAACATCGAACCCAACCAGCTCGTGGCGCTGGTGGAAGCGGCTGTGTACTTCCTGCGCCTGAAACAGCAGGAAGCGGCTGCGGGCGGCTGGCTGCCGGCTGCCGGCCCAGAAAAGAGCACAGAGGGTGTATCTCGCAGGCGGATGGAGGATGATCCGAAATGGTGAGAGAACAGGTAGCTGCTGGCTCGGCTTCTGAGTTTCTGGAAGCTAGCAGCCAACAGCGGGCGCCGTCTCCGACGGCCGCTAGCCCAGAAGGAGGAAGAGGGTGGGCAGCAATCTGGTTCTGTTTCTGGAGCTAACAGCTAGCAGCCGGCAGCGAGCAGCCGGGGAGCGAAGCGATCCATGAGCGCTCTGCAAGACATTGCCACGCTTCTGAAATACTTTGCCAGGGTCATCGAGTCCGGCGATGCAGTGAACAAATGGCTGGATCTGCTGCCGGTCCACATCCAACCGGCCACGCAGGTGCTCGGCGAGTGGTTGGCCGGTCTGTGGTGGTAACGGTGATTGCCCTCCTGATGACCTTGGTGGCGCTGTCGGGGTTGGTGTGCATCGCTGCCTATATGCGCAGTAGCCAGATTAGCCGCGGGCAGGGTGAGTAGATTCGTACATGGTGCGCAGTGCCAAGCAGCAGGTCTTCGTCGAGGAATATCTGGCCTGCTGGAATGCAGCGGAGGCGGCGCGGCGCGCGGGCTACTCTGCCAAGACAGCCCGCCAGCAGGGCCAACGCCTGTTGACAAATGTTGACATCGCCGAAGCCATTCGCCGACGCATCGCCGAGAAAACCATGTCGGCGGACGAGGTCCTGGTGCGGCTCACGGCGCAGGGCCGGGCCGATCTGGGAGAGTATCTGAGCGATGATGGGGAGATTGACCTGGCGGCCATGAAGCGGGCCGGGGCCACCCATCTGCTGCGGAAGGTCAAACGCACGGTGCGCAGCGGTGAGTCTGCTTCGGGTGGCACATGGACGGAGGAGCGGGTCGAGGTCGAGCTGTACAGCGCCCAGGTCGCCCTGGAGCTGATCGGCAGACATCATCGCCTGTTTGCCGACAAGGTGGAGCACGAGCTGAAGATGACTCCCTTCTCGGCGGATGAGATGGCCCAGGCCCAGCATGAGATGGATGCATGGAAGAAGCTGAACTCAAACGAGCCAGAATCGAATGGCTGAAATGTTCTCAAAGTCCAGACTATTTCATCCATACCTACTGTCAGATCTACAACGCCACCGACCGCGCCTGGATTCCATTTTCGCTGTGGCAGGCCCAGCGCGACACTCTTCAGACGATTGCGAGCAACCGTCTGCTGATTGTGCTCAAGGCGCGCCAACTG
>DATLZJ010000057.1:0-2233 GCA_035574055.1 Caldilineaceae bacterium | reverse complement strand
CCCCCGCCGCCCCCGGACGGCAGTGACGGTCATAGGCAGCACGAAGACGATGAGGAGGACAAAGGGGAGGAGGCCCTACTGCCCCCCCACGGCCAGGCCCCCGGCCCGCCTGCCTCACTGGCCGCAGCCAAGCTGCAAGGGCTGGAGGCCAGCGTCGAATTCCGCGCCCAGGTGGTGGTCCCGCCGGGGTTGTTCAACAACTCGGTCTACGTCGCCGAGCCGGCGCGCACGCTTGATGGGGTGACGCTGCCCATTGCCGGGTTGGGCATCCATGTCTATCTTCAGGGCGGCGAGTTCCTGCCCATGCAGGAGGGGGATTGGGTGCTGGTGCGCGGGGTGCTGAAGTCATTCCGGGGCGAGATGGAGGTGCGCCTGGCGGAGCCGGGCCAACTCTGGCCCATCGGCCCGGGGACGCCGCTGCTGCCCTTGCCGGTCCAGGTGAGCGAGATCGGCGAGTCGCTGGAGGGACGCCTGGTCACCTTCACCGGCGTCGTCACCGGCTGGCAGGGCGACAGCCTCTACCTGGGCGACCCGGCTGCGCCCACTGCGCCCGCCGTGCGCGTCACCGTGCGCAGCAGCCTGGGCTGGCGACGCCCCTACGTGCAGAAGGGCGAGGTGTTCCAGGTGACGGGTGTCGTTTCTCAGTTCGCCAGGGAAGCGCCGTGGAACGGAGGCTATCGTGTGCTGCTCCGTTACAGGAGTGACCTAGTGCGATTATCCACCCCTTAATTCACTTCTTAGGAGGCAACATAGGACCGCGGCGCGGTGCTGCGTTATCTCCTAAGTCGTTCCTAGTCCGCCACCCACCTGGGGAAAAGCTGGGATGAATCGGATATGGGGTCTCGACAGTATTCATCTATACAGTATTCAGCTAGGCTGGCGGCCTAAAGTCTATACAGCTTCCAGGCGTTGTGATAGAGGATATCGGCGGCAGCGGCCAGCGCCTCGTCGTGGGTGAGGAAGCCGGCGGCGACGAATTCATCCAACACCTGCCCCAACCCCCAGCGGCCCCAGCGCGCCGCCAGCCAATAAATTTCCGGCATGGTAAAGGCATCCGTGGCAAAGAGCACTTTGCTCAACGGCGCCATGCCCAGTACCTCGCGAATCATGGCCGGGATGCCCGCCGTGGCAAAAGGCACCGCCAGCGAGAGGTCCAGCCACACATTGGGGTAGATGGCAGCCAGATGGGCCAGCTCACGGTAATAGGGCCAGCCGCCATGCAGCAACACCAGCGGCACCGTTGGGAATTGCTCGATCACCGAGCGCAGGTGCAGCGGGTTCGCCAAGCGCAGATCGGCGTCGGCGTCGCCAAAGCCGGTATGGAACTGCACCGGCAGCGCCTGTTTCTCTGCCTCCACCAGCGCCAGCATCACCAAATGGTCGCACAGCGCCTTGTCGGCCAGGCGAATGCGCCCCTGCCGCCGCGCTTGCTCCTTGAGCCGGGCAAAGGCGGCCTCCGCAGCGGCAGGGTCTGCCGGCTCAAGGGCTAACCCCGTCCGGTAGGCGATGATGCTCTTGAGCGCGACATAGCCCTGGCTGCGCGCAGCGCCCACCGTCGCCACAAATGCATTGCTCATCTGTGTGAAAGTGTCGTGCTGCACGATCAACTGCTCCGCCAGCGTCTCCAGCCGCAGGATCGGCTCGACGCGGCAGGGCAGCGCCGCCTGCATCTCTGCATGGCTCAGGGCTTCCCCGCCGCCATAGCCGTAGTCACAGAGCAGTACTGTAATGTTGGCGTCTTGGAACAGGCGCCGCGTCCATTCCGCTTCG
Organism: Caldilineaceae bacterium; assembly: GCA_035574055.1. Classification (GTDB taxonomy): domain Bacteria; phylum Chloroflexota; class Anaerolineae; order Caldilineales; family Caldilineaceae; genus QEUY01. Next base: position 463 of record DATLZJ010000057.1, on the reverse strand, counting down.
CTCACGCGGGCGCGCGCCGCCAAGATCGCCTCCAACGCCGGCTCGCATTTGAGCAGTTCCGCCAGCCAGCGCAGCGCCGTGCGGAAAAAGAGCGTGTGGGGCACATGCTCGGCGTGGACCTGCGGGTCGGTGGATTCGGTGAACCAGCGGCGGAAGCGCGCCGGCTCCTGGGTCGCCTCCCGGTGAAGCAGGGGGTGCGCGTGGTGGTCGAGGATGGGCAGATGGCTCAGGTCCATACCAGGTCTGTCCCAGGTCCATCAGAAGGGGCCGAGGCCGCGGCGGCTAGAACTTATAGATGTGATGCTTGATCTCAAAGGCCAGGTCTTCGCGGACAAAGGCTTCGTACTCCGAGCGTTTCACCGCAAGGTAGGAGGCGGATAGCTCCGGGCCGAGCGCCTCCATGAGCACGGCGTCCCGCTCCAAGGCGTCCAGCGCCTCCTGCTGCGTGGTCGGGTAGCGGCGG
>DATLZJ010000056.1:0-6636 GCA_035574055.1 Caldilineaceae bacterium | reverse complement strand
GGTGGGTACCGCCTCGAGGTTACGACCATCAAGCTGGTGATTGGGCTGCTCATCGTCGCCTTTGCACTGTTGGACCTGCTACCCCGTTTCCGCACGCTGGCGTTTGACCGCCGCTACCTGACCGTTGGCGGCTTGCTGTCCGGCTTTTTTGGCGGTCTTTCCGGCAACCAAGGCGCCCTGCGCTCTGCCTTTTTGATTAAGGCAGGTCTGCAGAAAGAAGCCTTCATCGGGACCGGCACCGTCTCTGCGGTCGTGGTGGACGTGGCTCGTCTACTCGTCTATGGTTTTGGCTTCTACGCCGCCAACGTCGGTGTCGCCGATGAGGGTGGGGCTTGCCGTCAGGTTCTCCGAGTCTGGCTGACATGCGCCAGGCGCGCCGCCGGCTTGCGCGCCAAGCCGGCCGTGATGTCCACATAGCTATCGGCGCGGTCGCTGGCAAACAACCACACGCTCTGAACGACGTGGGGCTGCAGCCCGTCTTCAAGCAGATCAGAAAAGGCGAGCCGGTCGCGCGCCAGCAGATAGACGGCTGCCGGCATTGAACTGCTCTCCACCTGTCCTTGGGAGCTACGGACGTTAGGCTGGGCCAGGGAAAATCATATGGCAGGCAATCTTTCTGCAATGCACGATGCATAGCCCGCCAGCAGGCTATGCGCAATTTTACGTGATTTTTCATTATTCAAGACCATTGACACTCTTGGGCCAACCTGCTATTCTGGGTGCTAGCCCGACTGCGCCCAGCATACATTGTGGCCCTCTTCGAGGATCTGCTCCGTGTCCCTAGACTCAAAATTCGGCGGCGCCCCATACGACAGACCAAGTGAAGCCCTGCCGCCTCGTGAGCGTACCATCTTCCGGCCGGAGGCGCTCCAACACTACCGGCGCGCCCAGCAACGGATTGTTCTCCCCCGCTTGGTCTCCCCGCGTTTCTTTCTCTATCTCTGGCTCCTTGCCGCGCTCCTCTTGGCGGCAGGGTTTGCCATTGCCTTCTGGCCGGTGCTCGACCAGTTGGCGGTAGGCGCGTGATGAAGCGTGTCCCTGTCATTCTCCAAATGACGCCTAACGAGTGTGGCGCGGCTTGCCTGGCCATGGTTCTCAGCTACTATGGCCGCGAGACGACGCTAAACGAGTGCCGCAGGCTCCTGCACAGCGGTCGTGGCGGGCTAACGGCGCGGGCCATCGCGCAAGCAGCGCGTGATCTCGGCCTGCGCGTCCGCGCTTTCTCCCTGGAACCTGCCGGCCTCGCAGGTGTACAGGCGCCGGCCATCGTCCATTGGAGCTTCGACCACTTCATGGTGCTGGAGCGATGGTCGCCTCATGTCGTTGAGGTGGTAGACCCGGCCATTGGGCGGCGCCGGCTCTCTACAGAGGAGTTCAATGCCGGATTCACCGGCGTGGTGCTGACCCTGGAGCCGGGCGCCGACTTCCGCCGCCAACGGGCGCAGGACAAGCTTTCGTGGCGCAATTATCTGGGACGCCTGTTGCAGACGCCGGGGGTATCCGGGCTGCTGGCCCAAATTCTCGGCGCAACGGCGCTGCTCCAGGCGCTGGGGCTGGCCTTCCCCCTGTTCACCAAGGTAATAGTAGATTCGGTCTTACCTGAGCAGAACCTGTCCATGCTGACCCTGATGGGCGCCGGCATGGTCGTCCTCATCCTCTCTCAGGTCATCTTGACCTACTTGCGTAGCGCGCTGGCGCTTTATCTGGAGGCCCGGCTAGACGTAGAGGTAATGCTAGGCTTCTTTGAGCAAGTGCTGATGCTGCCCTTTCGTTTCTTTCAGGAGCGAACCAGCGGCGATCTGTTGATGCGGCTGGGCAGCACGGTCATCGTTCGGGAGGCGCTGACCGGCCAAACCGTCGCGGCGGTGCTGGATGGAGCCATGGTGGTCTTTTATCTGGTGCTATTGCTCTTCTGGCAGCCCGTGTTTGCCCTCCTGGCCCTCGCCTTCGGCTGCCTTCAAATCGGTTTGCTGCTCGGTACGACGCGCCGCCTCTACGAGCTGACCGAACGTGATCTGGCCGCCCAGGCCGAGTCACAAAGCTACCTGGTGGAGGCGCTCACCGGCATTGCCACCTTGAAGGCATCCGCCTCGGAAGACCGGGCCATGGACCACTGGTCCAATCTCTTTTTCAAGCAGTTGAACATCTCGCTGCGGCGCAACCATCTGACAACATTGGTGGAGACAGGACGGGACGCGCTTGGGGACCTGGCTCCGGTCGTCTTGCTCTGGGTCGGCGCCCTGTGGGTACTGGAGGGCCGGATGAGCCTAGGGACCATGCTGGCGGTCAATACCTTAGCCGTCTCCTTCCTCGGGCCGCTCTCCTCCCTCGTCTCGACTGCGCAACAGCTTCACCTGATCGGCGCTCATCTTGGGCGAATTGCGGACGTGCTCCAGACGCCGCCGGAACAGGACGTACAGACCGTCCAGCGCGCGCCCAAACTGTCAGGCCATCTTGAGGTGCGCAACGCCAGCTTCCGCTACCGGCCCGACGCCCCCTGGGCCGTCCACCGGTGCTCGTTTGTCGTCGAGCCGGGCCAGAAAATCGCCATCGTGGGTCGCACGGGGTCCGGCAAGAGCACACTGGCGATGCTGTTGTTGGGCCTCTATCCGCTGGACGAGGGCGAGATTCTCTACGACGGGATCCCATTACAAGCCCTGAATTACCGGACGCTCCGCAGCCAGATCGGCGTTGTCCTCCAAGAGCCATCGTTGTTCAGTGGCACGATCCGCCACAACATTGCCGGCCATGATCTAGAGCTGTCGCTGGAGCAGATTGAAGAGGCGGCCCAGTTGGCAGCGATCCATGATGAGATTCTCAGGATGCCCTTGGGGTATGAGACGGTGCTTGCCGAGGGCGGCGCGGATTTGGCGGGTGGGCAGCGCCAACGGCTGGCGCTCGCCCGCGCCCTGGCCCATCGCCCCCCCATCCTGTTGCTCGACGAGGCAACCAGCCATCTCGACGCCATTACCGAGAGCATCGTGGACCAGAATCTGAGCGCGCTTGAATGCACACGCATTGTGATCGCCCACCGCCAGAGCACCTTTCGCAATGCTGACCTTATTTTAGTGCTCGATCACGGCGTTATCGTGGAACGTGGCACGCATGAAGAACTGCTGGCCCTCGGCGGCGCTTATGCAGAACTCGTCCACGATCAGGACACAACGCCTGGTTGGGATATTGCAGTCGGGCAGTACTGAGCTACATCGAATCACCCACCCGAGGAGAAAAGTCTATGCTGACTGATAGAATCATCAGGGCCTGGAAGGACCCGGAGTACCGGCTCAACCTGAACGAAGAGGAGCGGGCGCTCCTGCCGGAGAATCCGGCGGGCGCCATCGAGCTGACCGACGAGGAACTGGAGATGGCGAGCGGCGGTCATGGACCATCCTACCGCCCATCGTCCAGCCAGCGCCCGTCATCCAGCCAACGGCCGTCGTCCAGCCAGCGCCCATCGTTCCGGCGGCACTCGTATAGCCATCGCCCGAGTTGCTCGTGGCGATGCAGCCAGTCCTACTCTTATCGCCGATAAGCGTCACTGCCGGCCAGAGTCCCTGTGAAGGACTGTGCCATCCGGATACGGGGCAGGCATGAGGCCGCACTGCCGGCCTACCGAGGGCTCATCCGCGCAGGATGACCTGCCCCGTATTCCAGGCGCACCCATCAACCTATGGCTCCATCCTGGTTCACCTCGGTTACATGGCGCCGGGCGCTGACGCTTGCCGAGCGCAGCGCCACCCTCCCCGCCGACCCTGGTCCGCAGCTTGATAGCAACGCTGCGGTTGGACGGCGGCGCCTCCAACGCTGGCGCGCGCAGCCGCCATTTGCCACAGACGCCTACTGGATGCAGCGTCTGGCTCCGCACGGTCTCAACGAAGAGCGCCTCCAACTCCTGCTGGGCGAGCCGGCCGAGCGCCTTCACGCGCGCCAACCTGAACCCCCGGAGTGGCTGCTGGAGTTGGCCGAGGCATATGCCCGCCCGGCGTCTGTCTTCGCCGTTCCACCCCCTGGCGAAGAAGCCCTGGGCCTGCTCGACCTCATTCAACCGCTCATTGACCGGGCGTGTGACCGGCTGCGCGCCGGCGTGGCGGCTCTCGTCGCCCAGTGGCCCGCTCTGCCCTTCGACCCGCAAACCATCGAAGAGTTGCTGTTGGTGCAGTTGCCTGAGCCGTTGCTCATGCGCCTGGGCCGCACCCTGGTCCTTGAGCTGAACGTGGCGCGCTTGCAGGGCCATTTGGAGGGTGAAACGCCCGAAGCCCGTTTCCAGAGCTTCGTCCAGCGCCTGCGCCAGCCCGAAGAGGCGACGGCAATCCTGGCGGAGTATCCCGTGCTGGCCCGCCAGCTTACCCTCTGCGTGGCCCAATGGGTCGAGGTCTCTCTTGAGTTCCTCAACCGCCTTTGCGCCGATTGGGAGGCGATCCGGCGTTATTTCAGCCAAGATAGCGATCCAGGGCTGCTGGTCGAGCTGATCGGCGGCGCGGGCGATACCCATCGCGGGGGACGCTCGGTCATGATCGTTCGGTTCGAGTCCGGCTTCCGCCTCGTTTATAAGCCCAAGCCGCTGGCCGTTGATGTCCATTTTCAGGAGCTGCTGGCCTGGCTCAACCGTCGCGGCTGTGAGCCGCCGTTGCGCCCGCTGACCATCCTCGACCGCGGCGCCTACGGTTGGGTCGAGTACGTCGAGCATCAAGACTGTCACACCGTTGGCGAGCTTGAGCGTTTTTACCGGCGTCACGGCGCCTATCTCGCCCTGCTCTATGCCCTCAACGCGACCGACTTCCACTTTGAAAACCTGATTGCCGCCGGCGAGCATCCTGTCCTGATTGACCTGGAGACGCTCTTCCACCCCCGCTTCGATACGTTTGACACCGCTCAGGCTGACGGCGTGGCCGAACAACTGATGGCGAACTCCGTCCTCCAAATCGGTCTCTTACCTCAGCGGCTCTGGTCCAGCGACGATTATGCCGGCATTGACATCAGTGGACTCGGCGGCGCAGCCGGCCAGCTTTCACCCGACCGGATGCCGCAACTGGCCGGCGTCGGGACCGATGCCATGCACTATGTCCGCGAGCGGGTGGAGCTACCCGGCGATGCCAATCGGCCTACGTTGAACGGCGTCGAGGCCAATGCCCTTGACTATGCAGCGGAAGTGGTCGGCGGTTTTGTTGACATGTACCGGTTACTGGCAAAGTGCCGGGCCGAGCTGCTGGCAAGCGATGGGCCGCTCAACCGGTTTGCCCAGGACGAGATCCGCGTCCTCCTGCGGCCCACGCGCACCTACGGCCAGCTCCTCTTTGAAAGTTTCCACCCGGACCTGCTCCGTGACGCGCTGGAGCGCGACCTCTTCCTGGATCGCTTGTGGATGGCTGTGCCGGAGCGCCCCTATATGGCGGCAGTGGTCCCCTCCGAACAGGCAGACCTGCTCCATGGCGATATCCCCATCTTTACCGCCCATCCGGACTCGCTCGACCTCTTCAGCGCATCCGGCGAAACCATTCGCGGCGCCTTGTCCGAAAGCGGGATGGCGCTGGTGCAACACCGGCTACGCCAGCTTGATGACCAGGATATGCGGCGGCAGCTCTGGCTGATCCGCGCATCGCTGGCGACGCTGGATTTCGAGGGCAACCACCGCGCCGGGACGCCTTCGGCAGCGCAAGGCATCTACCGAGCGGAAACAGAGCGCGCCGCCAGCCGCGGCCGGCTCCTCGCCGCCATTCGAGACGTGGCGGACCATTTGGCGGCGACGGCCATCTACGGCGAACATGATGTTACCTGGCTTGGGCTTGGGCCGCTGGACCAACGGAACTGGGCCATTGCGCCGTTGGGGATCGATCTCTACGCAGGCGTGCCCGGCGTTGCCTTGTTCTTGGCCTATGCCGGCATGGTTGCCCAGAATGAGGGGTACACCGCCCTCGCCCGCCGCGCCCTCAACACGGTCCTGCAATATGGGGCGCTGCTCCGGACAGAGCTAACGGAAATCGGCGGGTTTGAGGGCTGGGGCGGCGTCCTCTACACATTGACCCACCTGGGAACGCTTTGGGATGACCGGACAGTGCTGTCCGAGGCCGAGGAGATCGTGGAGGTGATCGCCGGGTTGGTCGCGCAGGACGATGCCTTTGACGTGGCGCATGGGGCCGCCGGCGCCATCGGCGCGTTGCTCGCCTACCATCACTGTGCGCCCGCGTCCAAGGCGCTCCAAGTCGCCATCGCCTGTGGCGAGCATCTGCTTGCGGCGGCCCAGCCGGTGAAGCCTGGTCTTGGCTGGACGAATCTCCGCTTCGGCGGGAGGCCGCTGGCCGGCTTTGCCCACGGTGCCGCCGGCATCGCCTGGGCATTGCTCGAATTGGCGGCGGCGTCAGGTGACCAGCGTTATCAGGTCGCGGCCCAGCAGGCCATTGAATATGAGCGCAGCCTCTATTCGCCCGAAGCCATGAACTGGCCGGACCTGCGCCAGGCCGAGTCTGATGGCGCAGCTTCTGTGCCCGGCTCACAGCCGTTTATGGTGGCGTGGTGCCACGGCGCAGCCGGGATCGGGCTGGCGCGCCTGCGGGCATACCAGCATTTGAACGATCCGCACCTGGCCGGCGAGATTCACGCCGCGCTCCATACCACCCTGGACAAGGGCTTTGGGCAGAC
>DATLZJ010000055.1:0-2717 GCA_035574055.1 Caldilineaceae bacterium | reverse complement strand
ACGCTGCGGTGGAGCAGCACCCGCCGCGCATTGCTGATGTCGTGGTAGACTACCTCACGGATCTTATCATGGCTAAAGTCATAGTCATGGCCGAGGCCATAGGGGCCTGCCTCCGCCGCGCCGGTCTCACGCAGGAGCTGGCGTTGGAGCAAGCCCTCGACTAGCTCCAGCAGCGAGTCCTCGCGCTCCCCGCTGGCCGCGGCCAGCGTGGCAAAGTCGAAGCGGCGACCTAACACAGCCGCCACCTCCAGCACCCGGCGCATGGGCGTGGGCAGCCGGCGCAGGCGCACCCGCACCGACTCGCGCAGGGCGTCGGGCAGGGCCAGGGACGCATCGCAGATATCAATTCGCTGGGCGTCCACCTGCCAGGCCGGCCGCGCCTCATGGAGCAACTCTTGCTCCACCAACGACTGGAGAATGGAGATGACAAAGAAGGGATTGCCGTCGGTCTCGGCGTGCAGCCATTCGCCCAGATGTCTGGCCGCCTCGGATGAGCCGGTCAGCAGGTCCAACAGCGCGCCGGTGTCGCCGGGCGTCAGGCGGTCCAGGGCGAGCCGGGTAGTCTGGGGGGCGCGGCTGACGCTGTCAATAAAGGTCGCCAGCTCTGGGTCGGCGGCGGCCTCCTCCGAACGATAGGTGCAGATGAGCAGGATGGGCAGCCGGGCGATATGGGTCGCCAGATGGTGAAGGAACTGGCGGGTGGGGTAGTCGGCCCAGTGAATGTCATCCATCGCCAGGAGCAGCCCCCGCTCGCCGGCCAATAGCTCCAGACACTGTTGCAGGGCGCGAAAGCGGCGGAGCTGGCGCACCCCGCCCTCGTCGGGCGGCGCGGGCCTCTCGTCCAGCAACGTCCCCAGCTCTGGGGCCAGCGCCGCCAACTCGGCCAGGTAGACCGGCGGCAAGTCCAGAAAGAGGCGCGCCGGGGTCTCGGCCAGCGCCTGGTCGAGCATATCCACGATGGGCTGGTAGGGAATAGCCTGCTCGACCTGGTAGCAGTGGGCGAGCAGGGTAGTCATGCCCTGGCCGCGAGCATAGGCGATGGCCTCCTGTACCAGGCGGCTCTTGCCGATGCCAGGTTCCCCCTCGATGAGGATGATGCGCCCCTGGCCGTCTGCCGCGGCCTGGACGGCGCATACCAGGATGTTGTACTCCCGCGCCCGGCCCACAAAGGGGGTGTGGGTCAGCGAGTAGGCCGCCTCCTCAGCAGTTGCGCCAGGAGCTACGATAGGGGTTGCGCCGGTCGGCAGGGGCAGGGTATGGCGCTGAATCTGCCGGTACAGCTCGACCGTGGCCGGCATGGGCGGCGCGTCTAGTTCCTCGCGCAGCGCGCGTACGCAGGCGTCATAAGCCAGCCGGGCAGCGCGCTGGTCGCCGGCAAAGTAGTGATAGCGCATGAGCGCCTGGTAGGCCGGCTCGCTGGCGGCCTCCAGCGCCAGGACCGCCTGGGCCTGGGCGATGGCCTCGGTATACTGCCCTGCCTGTGCATAGCTCTCGCCCAGGGCCAGCAACAGCTCGATGTACGCTGCGCGTAGCGCCTCGCGCAGGGGGATCGCCCATGCCTCATAAGGGTCTTCGGCCAGGTAATCGCCGGTGTAGAGGGCGCGGGCCGCCTCCAGCGCGGTGGTGCGCGCGGCGGGGTCAGTCTGGGCGCGGGCCGCGGCCCATGCCCGGCGGAACTCGGCCACATCCCAGCGATGGTCACTATCGGCCAGAAAACGATAGCCGTCGCCCTCGCTGGCGATATAGGCCGAGGGGGCGCGAGGCGGCAGCGCCGGTTCTAACACCCGGCGCGCCTGGCTGACCGCTACCCACAGGTTGTTGCGCGCCCGGTCGGGGGGCAGATCGGGCCATAGCCACTCCATGATCTGGTCGGCGGGCGTCAATTCACCGCGGCGGGTCAGGAGAAGCTTGACCAGTTGCTTGCTCTTTTGGGTGGGCCAGGCGTCGTCAGGCAGGGGCTGCCCGCGCCGCCGGATTTGGAAGCGGCCCAGGGTCATCAGCTCTAGCGCCGGCTCCGAAACCAGAGAGCCGGCAGAGGACAGGAGTTGGCTCATGCAGACGGTCCTGGCGCAAGTGCGCCCTGAACTTCACCCAATAGCAGACCGAATTCATTGGCAGATGGGGGCTGCGACGCCGGTGAAATGTCGTAGAGTATAGCACAAGTCCAATAGAACATTCAATCGGTAACTAGCTAGGACAATTTGGTCGGTTAGCTCGACGCACATCCTTGCCATCAACCATCTATTCAATTTTTGACGGTTACACAGCATATGCTACAATATAACTATCATCTATGTTGTTGATAGTTATGAAGGGCGTGGACTTAATCCGTTGCCGCAGGCCATTAAGCCGCCCATAAGTCGCAAGTCCGATAATCTCATCCAGACCAACGGGCCGGCGGCAGACCAGGAACCCCTGAGCGGGGGAACGCCGGGCGAGGACACCCAAGCCAAAGCGGGTGGAAGCGAAGGAGAGGGCGCCATGGACGCGGTATTGAAAAATGCGGTGTTAAAAGTCGAGCGGGCGCTGATGCAGTGGTTGAATCAGGATTACCGGCGGCGCGTGCTGCGTGCGGCGGCGCTGGCGGCCTATGCGGAATTTGCTCGCCGCCGCCCCGACTGGGCCGCGGCGCTCTTTGACGAACATTTTATACGCTCGCGGGCGCTGCCCCTGCTGGAGCAAGCCGCCGCCGAGCGCCGGCAGGTCGCGCCGGGAAC
>DATLZJ010000054.1:0-7637 GCA_035574055.1 Caldilineaceae bacterium | reverse complement strand
TTCATGCGCACCAGCACGATGGTGGTGCCGATGAGCAGCACGCCGCTGTCCACCAGCCGCAGCACCGCGCGGCCCGTCAGAAAGCGGATGCGGTCTACATCCTGGACGGCGCGGGCCAGAAGCTGGCCGGTCTCGGTGCGGTCGTGGTAGGCAAAGGAGAGGTCGGCCAGCTTGTGGTGGAGCTGGTTGCGCAGGTCGTAGGCGACGCTCTGGGAGACGATCTCGGACCAGCGGCCCTGGAGAAAGGTGACGACGCCCTTGAACAGGGTCAGGGCCAGCAGCCCGACCACCGACCAGCCCAGGAGCTGTAGGTTTTGCTGGCGGATGCCCCGGTCCACGATCCAGCGGATCAGCTGCGGCGTCAGCAGGGCAAAGAGATTGATCGCCGCCAGCGCCACATAGGCGGCCGCGGTGGAACGCCAGTAGGGGCGCAGGTAGCCAAAGGCTCGCCAGAGGATGCGCCAGTCGCTCGGCTTGGTGAGCGGCGTTGCTTGGACAGGCTGCACAAGGTCGGTCACGGCTCAACCCTTCTAGGCCACAGTCGCTAGGTCAATGTACGGACCGGCTCGCGCGGCGACCGGCCCGCAGGGTCATTGACCTGGGCGCCGGGCGGCGCGGGGACATCGCCGGCCCGCAGCGGGTCTTCGGTCGCCGCCATCCAGGCGTCCAACCGGCTACGCAGCTCGGCCAGCGCCGGGGCATAGCCCGGCTGCTCCACCACATTACAACTCTCATTGGGGTCAAAGACCAGGTCATAAAGCTGCTCGACCGGCTGCTCCCGCTCGGCCCAGCCGTGGCGTAGCCAAAGCTCTTTACTGGGGCTGTCGTCGCAGTTGGGCAAGACCGGCAAGCGGCGTGATCCGTAGCGGCGGATATATTTGTAGCGGCGGGTACGGACAGCGCGCTGCGGCTCGTAGGCGGCGTGATAGGTCACCTCTGCAAAGACGGCATCACGCACCTCCGTCTGTGTCCCGGCGGCCAGCGGCAGCAGCGATTCCCCTTGCAGCCAGGGCGGGCGGGCCGCGCCGATCAGCTCACAGAGCGTGGGGAAGAGATCAATGTGCGAGACCAGCGCATCGCTGACCTTGCCGCCCCGGAAGCCGCCAGGCCCGCGCAGGATCAGCGCGACGCCGATGCCGTGGTCGGTCAGGTTGCACTTCATCCCCGGAAACGCCGGGCCGTGGTCGGTCGTATAGATAACCAGCGTGTTGCCGGCCAAGCCGGCTGCGTCGAGCGCGTCCAGCACCATCCCGATCCCCTTGTCCAGCGCGGCCAGACTGGTTAAGTAGCCGGCCATATCGGCGCGGGTCTCCGGCGTATCGGGCAGGGGTGCAGGCGGGCGCAGGTAAGCCGGCGCAAGCGCCTCGGACGGCGGAGGAAAGTCGCGGTGAGTCTCGGAGAACCCCACATCCAGGAAGAAAGGGGTTGGCGGGCTGTTGCGCAAGAAATCCGCCGCGGCGGGCGCGACCTCGGCGGCGGCGCCGCGCGGGCGCTCCGGCGCCCGGTCATAGCCCAAGGTCTCGACTTCGGCGGCAGGAACCACATGCTGCGTACCTGCCAGAACGGTATGATAGCCGTGGGCGCGCAGGGTGTGGACCAGGTGCTGGCGCAGGTCGTGCAGCCGGAAGCCGCGATGGGCAAGGCCCAACATGCCGCTGCTGTGGGCGGCCTGGCCGGTCAGCAGGGCGGCGCGGCTGGGCGAGCAGGTGGGCGCAGCGCAATATGCCTGGCGAAAGAGCATCCCCTCCTCGGCCAGCCGTTGGAGGTTCGGCGCAGGCGCAGCATAGCCATAGGGCTGGATGAGCCGGCCTGTGTCGTGAGAGTGAAGATAGATGATATTGGGAGGCGAGCTATCCGGACGGGACATGGGAGCTACTTTCCGGAAGAAGCAAGGCGGCGCTAGAATGAGAGAAACGCTTTGGCTCTCTAAGTGTCTTACCTCCGACTTGCCTTGTCAAATCTGGGTCGCGGGCAAGCGAGACGCCAAAGCCCAATATTCTGTGCCGAGTATACGCCGTTTTGCTTCTGGATAGTGCGATTGTCAACACGATTTTCCACGCCATCTTTCTGACTCATCTTTGCAACCTGCCGCATCATTTCAGTACATTCGTGCAGGTTCACACGCTTGTGCCGTGCAAGTATACTTGCAGACGCGTGAGAACTCATCCACCCTTGACAACGTTTAAAAGGAGTAATATGCAGAGCCGGTATGGCGCCCTATTCAACCATGACCCGTGGGCCGACAACTATGATCTGGACGTGCAGAATGAACGCGACCCGGTGCGTACCGCCTATGGCGAGGTGCTGGCGTGGACGGTGGCGCAGGCGGCCATCGGCCCCGGCGATGTGGTGGTAGATTTGGGCGCAGGCACCGGCAACACTGCGCTCCTGATCCCCCAAGCCGCCGCGATCATCTGTGTGGACCTCTCGGCGCGCATGATAGAGCTGGCGCGGCCCAAGCTGGCCCACAGGCCGGAGGTGCGCTTTGTCCAGGCCGACCTGTTGGGCTTCTTCGACGACCTGGATTTTGGCGCTGAGTTTGGCGCGCCCGCGTTTGATGCCCTGGTCAGCACTTATGCCGTCCACCACCTCACTGAAGACGAAAAGGACGAGCTGTTCCACCGCATCGCGCGCCATTTGCGACCCGGTGGGCGGGCAGCCTTCGGCGATTTGATGGTGCTGAATCGTGCAGAGCGCGACCGACTGGTGGACTATTATCGCGAGTTGGGTGACGCCGATACCGTCGAGGGGCTAACCGAGGAGTTCTTCTGGATCGTTGAGGGCATCGAGCGCCGCTTTGCAGACGCCGGGTTGGCGGTGACGGCGCTGCGCCGTTTCTCGACCTTGTCCTGGGGCGTTAGCGTCCGCAACATGGCAGACGCGCCGCGCGCCGCTTAGGCGCGCGGCCAGCCTAGACCTACCGCTGGAGGAAGCAGATGAACCAGCAACGAGCAATACAGCCGCGACCCAACTTTCGCAACCTGGGCCGTGGGCTGGGCTATTTGGGCCATTACTGGGGCACCGCGGCCATTGCTGTCGTCGCGCTCTTGATCAGCGTCGGCGCACAGCTCATGGTGCCGCAGATGGTCCAGAACATCATTGACGCCGTGGCCGGCGGGGTGGCCGCCCAGCATGCGCCTGGCGGGAGCGGTCCAGGGGTGATTCCGCCCGGTGCGGTGCAGGCCATTACCTGGGCGGTGAGCCTGATCCTGCTCTTTGCGCTGGCGCGGGGGCTGTTTGCCTTCACCCAGTCCTTTATGGCCGAGAAGTTGAGCCAGAGCGTCGCCTTCGACTTTCGCAATGAGCTATTCGCCAAGATTCAGCGGCTCTCGTTCAGCTACCACGACCGCACCCGCACCGGCCAGTTGATGATCCGCGCCACCGACGACGTGGAAAAGCTGCGCCTCTTTCTCGGCCAGGGGATGCTCATGTCCCTGCAGGCTGTGGTGTTGCTGGTGGGCGCGCTGGTGATGCTGGTGATCACCAACTGGCAACTGACCTTGGTGGTCGTGCCCATCCTGCCGATTGCGCTGCTGCTCTTTTTCATCTTCGGCGGCGTGACTCAACCCCTCTTTCGTGAGGTGCAGGCAAGACTGTCGGCGCTCAACACCGTCTTGCAGGAGAGCCTAGCGGGGATCCGGGTGATCAAGGCGTTTGCGCGCGAGCGCCAGCAGGGCGAGCGCTTCCGCCAGGCCGCCACCGCGGTGATGGACCAGCAGATCCGGGTGGCGCGGGTGTTGAGCTTTCTCTTTCCGACGATCTTCCTGGTCTCCAGCCTAGGCCAGGTGGCGGTGCTCTACTTTGGGGGCCGGCAAATTCTAAACGACGCGCTGACCATCGGCGAGTGGCAGAAGTTCAGCCTCTATCTGACCTTTGTCTTCTTCCCCATCGGCCAGCTTGGCTTTATCATCGGCCAGATGAGCCAGGCCAGCGCCAGCGCCGACCGCATCTTCGAGATTCTGGACGCCAAGAGTGAGGTCGCCGACAGCCCCGACGCCATCCCGCTGCCGCCCGTCCGGGGCGAAGTGACCTTCCGCAACGTCAGCTTCCGTTATTTCAACAGCGGCGAGCCGGTGCTGTCCGAGATCAGCTTTACGGCCAAACCGGGCGAGACAGTGGCGCTCTTGGGGGCGACGGGCAGCGGCAAGACCACGATCATCAACCTGATCCCGCGCTTTTACGATGCGACCGAGGGCCAGGTCTTGATTGACGGCTATGATGTGCGGGCGGTGAAGCTCGAAAGCCTGCGCCGCCAGATCGGCATTGTGCTGCAAGAGACGAACCTTTTCACCGGCACCATCCGGGAGAATATCGCCTTTGGCCGGCCCGACGCCAGCGATGAAGATGTGATAGCCGCCGCCCAGGCCGCGGCGGCCCACGACTTCATCATGAGCTTTCCCGACGGCTACGACACCGTCGTGGGTGAGCGGGGCATGACCCTCAGCGGCGGCCAAAAGCAGCGCATCGCCATCGCCCGCGCCCTGCTGATGGACCCGCGCATCCTCATCCTGGATGACTCGACCAGCAACGTGGACGTGACCACCGAGGCGCGCATCCAGCAGGCATTGGACCGACTGATGCAGGGGCGCACCTCCTTTGTCATCGCCCAGCGCATCAGCACCGTGCTCAACGCCGATCAAATCCTGGTGCTGGACAAGGGGCGGCTGGTGGCGCAAGGCCGCCATGCCGAGCTGATGGAGACCAGCCCGATCTACGCCGAGATCTACCGCAGCCAACTGGTCGAGGACGCGCCCGCGCCGGATACACAGCCGGCAGGCGCAGAGACGGCAACCGCCGTCACGCTGGCAGCGCAGAGTCAACAATAGGGAGCAAGACCATGGTTGGCGGCTTTCGCGGAATACTTGAACAAGAGACCAGTAAACCCAGGAGCGGCGGCGCAGCCCTGCGCCGGCTGGCAAGCTACTTCAAGCCCTACTGGCCGGTGCTGCTGGTGGTCGCCGTGCTGCTGCTGGTGAGCGCCTGGGCGCAGGTGATCGTGCCCCAGTTGACCGGCCAGGCCGTGGACTGTTACCTCTCGCCGGTGGTGATAGGCGCCGATGCCGCCACAGGCAGTGGCGAGGCCGCGCCGGGCGCGGCGGTGCAGCACGCTACCGCCGCCGAGGCCAACTGCTGGTTTGCCTCGTTGCCGCCCGGCGCCACCCGCGCCGATCTGCTGCGCGGGCTGACCTGGCTGGCGCTGGCGCTGGCGGGCATCCAGCTCGCCGGCTCGGCGGCGACAGGCTTGATGTTCTATCTGATGACCTGGTCGGGCCAGCATGTGCTGCGCCAGCTCCAGATCGAGCTGTTTGACCATTTGCAGCGGCTTTCCCTCGGTTTTTACAGCCGCCAGGAGAGCGGCGACCTGATGAGCCGCATCACCAACGATGCCAGCGTCATTCAGCAAGCAGTGAACTTTGCGCTGGTACAGGTGGTGAGCGGCGTAGTGGTCATCGGCTGGATCGCGTATAACATGCTCAGTCTCAACTGGGCCTATGGGCTGTTGAGCCTGGCCGTCCTGCCGCTCATGGCCGCCACCACCATCTGGTTTTCCGGCCAGGCGCGGCGCGCCTTTCGCCGGACTCGCCAGGAGATCGGCAACGTCAACGCTGAGCTAGAGGAGGGCATCTCCGGCGTGCGCGAGGTGCAGGCTTTCAGCCGCGAGGAAGCCAACATCGAGAGCTTCCGCCAGAGCAATGCCGCCAACCGCGACGCCAACATTCGCGCCGTCTCCTACACGGCGGCCCTCGCACCCACGCTGGAGGCGCTGGGCTATGCGGCCATCGCCATAGTCGCCGCCGGGGGCGGCATTCTCCTCTTGCGCGGGGCCAGCCTGGGGGGTACGTTGGTCTCGCTGGGGCTGATCATCACTTATATCGGCTATGTGCAACGCTTCAACCACCCCGTCCAGCAGATCAGCGTCCTCTGGACCAACTTGCAGAGCGCCATCGCCGGAGCCGAGCGCATCTTTGACCTGATGGATGTGACGCCGGAGATTCAGGAGCGGGCGGACGCCCAAGCGATGCCGCCGATCACGGGCCGGGTGGTCTATGACCAGGTCTGGGCTGAATATGTGCCGGGCGAGCCGGTGTTGCGCGATGTGTCGCTGGTCGCCGAGCCAGGAGAGACCGTCGCCATCGTCGGGCCGACCGGCGCGGGCAAGACCACCCTGGTCAACCTGCTGCCCCGCTTCTACGACGTGACCCACGGCCAGGTGACCATTGACGGCGTGGACGTGCGCGCCGTGCAGTTGGAAAGCCTGCGCCGCCAGATCGGGATCGTGCTCCAGGATACCTTCCTCTTCAGCGATACGGTCATGAATAACATTCGCTATGGCCGGCCCGACGCGAGCGATGCGGAGGTCATTGAGGCCGCCAAGCTGGCCCAGGCCCACGACTTTATCGAGCGACTGCCGGAGGGCTACGCCACGGTGCTGGGCGAGCGGGGCGGCGGGTTGAGCCAGGGGCAACGCCAGCTTCTTGCCATTGCCCGCGCCGCGCTGGCCGACCCGCGCATCCTGATCCTGGACGAAGCAACCAGCAGCGTAGACACCCGCACCGAGCGGCTGATCCAGGCGGCGCTGGAGCGGCTGTTGGCCGGGCGGACCAGCTTTGTCATCGCCCACCGGCTCAGCACCATCCGCAACGCCGACCAGGTGCTGGTGCTGGTGGACGGCCAGATCGTAGAGCGAGGCCGCCATGAGGCGCTTCTGGCCCAGCGCGGCGCCTACTATGACCTCTACATGAGCCAGTTCCGCCGCCAGGAAGAGGTCGAGGCGGCGAGCCAGGCGCGGCAGCCGGTGGCGATGGCGTAGGGATGCCTCTTCGACCCGATCGGTAGGGCAGGTCTTGTGCCTGCCCACCGCTCACCACGGGCGCCCACGAGGGGCGCCCTAAAAACACCACGAAAGGAGCAACCATGATCCATGCCGTGCGCTGGACGGCGCGTAAGTTGAGCCAGCGGCTGGCGCTGGTCGAGAATCTAGTCTACCGCCGCCAGGCTCCGCTGGCCCCCTTGCGCTTCCGGCCCCTGCCCGACCCGCTCACACCGCCGCCCGTCGAAGCAGAGCTCGACGACAGCGCCTGGCCGGCCATCCAGCCCCATACCCATTGGGGCAGCCGCAACCTCAACTTCATCCTGCGCGGCCGCTTCACGGTCCCCGACGGCTGGCGCGCCGGTGGGCCGGCAGCGCTCTACCTGCCGCTGGGCGTCGCTGGCGACTTTAGCCACCCGGAAGCACTGGCCTATGTAGACGGCAGGCCCCTGGCCGCCTGTGACCGTCATCACCAGGAGATCATCCTGCCGGAGGCGCTGGCCGATGGCCGCGAGCATACCTTGGCGCTCCACGGCTGGACCGGGCTGATCCAAGTTCCCTACGGCGACCCCGGCCTCTACATGGGCGAGTGCGCCGTCGTCCAGGTTGACCAGCCCACCCGCGACTTCTTGGCGACGGCCAGGGTGGCGCTGGGGATCGCCCAACACCTGGAGGCAAACTCGCCGGTCAAGGGCGCGCTGCTCAACGCGCTGGACGCGGCCTTCCTGGCGCTCGACCTGCGCGAGCCGTTCGGCGATGCGTTCTACGCCAGCGTCCCCGTCGCCCACGCCTGTTTGCGGGAGGGGTTGGCGCAGGCGGGCGCGGC
>DATLZJ010000053.1:0-4640 GCA_035574055.1 Caldilineaceae bacterium | reverse complement strand
CGGTCCACCGGCCCTGCCGGGATGTGGGTCAGGTTCCAGGAGCCTTCGGGCATTGCCTCAGCCAGGGCGAAGAACTGGTCGGCGCTGCGCTCGGCAAAGGCCAGCACACCTGCGGGCAACGCCCCCGTCCAGGTATTGGGCAGGCCGGTGGCATTGATCTGGTTGGTTTGGGCGAAGCAGTTGATGTCCCACATGCCCTGGCGGATCCATTCGAGGGCTTGTAGGGCCGGCTCCTCGCCGAGCAGACATATCAACTGGGTATCGTCGTCGCGCACCTTGCCGCCGAAGGCCTCGACATAGTAGAAGTAACCCAGGACAAAGTCAGGGCGGAGCTGGCCGCCCCAGCGGGTGACGTTCCCATTGGCGTCGCGTACAGTCAGCTTCTCGGCGGCCTCGGTATACTCCTCGACTGTCCACTCGCCCGTCGGCTCATCCAGCCCGGCCTCTTCAAAGGCGCGCCGGTCGTAGTAGACGCTGGTCACATCCACGCCGGTGATCATCCCCATCCGGATCTGGTTGAAGGGGTCCCACATCTGCGCCCACTGGGTCTCGAAGAACAGCTCATTGGCGTTGGGCAGGTCTACATCAACCAGGGGCTGGAGGTCGAGCAACTGTTGCCGCTCGGCCCAGGTGTTGATGACGGGCGGCCAGGTGGACATAATGTCGGGCGCGGTGCCGGCGGCCATCTGGGTCAGCACCTTCTCCTCCCAACCGTCGCCGTGCGGCTCCCAGAGCAGTTCCACATTGGGATAGACGCGCTTGAATTCCGGGAAAGCTTCTTCCAGATGGTAGCTGTCCCAGGTTTGGCCGGGGACATAGGCAAACCAGTCGAAGCTGGCAAAGCGGATTTGGGGGGTCGCGGCTGCGGGCGCCGCTTCTCCGGCGGCCTGCTCTTGTGCAGCCGGCGCCGCGGGGGTACAAGCCGCTATCAGCGCGGCGCCCGCCGTCAGGCCGCTCAACCGTAAAAACTCCCTCCGGTGCATCGGTTTGTGCTGCATGGCTCCCCCTCCTTTGGGAACAAGGCTATCGGTAATGTTCGCGCATTTCCTGGTGGTATGGCAACGCCAGAATATCGTCCAGCAAGGCATCGGCTTGCTCTTGGCTGCGGGTCCACGGGTCCATCAAGATCAGCTCGCGCAGGAGCTGCCGGCTGCCCGTTGCGTAGGCTTCCAACTCCACATTGACCGGCGCCACCCGGTCGCGCAGGATATAGGCTTGCAGGGCAGCCGGCAAGGGATGGGTCTGGATACCGTCGATCCCGCGCCGGCTGACCAGGGTGGGGATCTCCACCTCGAAGTCGGCGGGCACGCCCGGCACGAAGTGGCCTCGGTTGAAGACGTTGGCGATGATCACCCGTGGAATGTCGCAGGCCAGCGACTCGACCATCGGCACAATGACCTCGTTCGACTTTTCAGGGGGGAAGTAGTCGGTCACACGAATGCTCTTGTCTTGGGAGACCTGGCGGATCTCGGCGACCTCCTCCTCGCCGTGGCGAAAGTAGTGATGCCACCAGCCGTCCGGGTCTTCGAGCCACCGCTGCTCGGTCGCCGCGTCGGTATGGTACCACCAGGGCCAGGCGCCGCCGCCGGGCGTACAGGTGTCGCCGATGGGGAATGCGCCAAAGCGCCGGTAGAGGTCAAAGCCTGCCGGCCCCAGGCCGCTGCTGGGGCGGCAGCGGGTGCGCCAGAATTCTTCCGCCTGGGTCTCCAGGAACTTGTCAATCAGAGGAAAGATGTCCTCGCCCCGGTAATAGGCGCGGGTCAGCCAGACAAAGTGGTTGACGCCGGGGATCTCAAAGGTGAGATGCTCGCGCTCCAGCCCCAGCAGTTTGGCAAGTTGGTAGACGTGGCTGAAGCCGTGGCATAACCCGACCACCTTGGCCTCCGGGTATTTGCGCCCCAGGAAGGTGATCCCGGCCAGCACCGGGTTGGCGACCATGATATGCCAGGCGTTGGGGCAGACGGTCAGCATCTCTTGGGTGATAGACTCGAAGAAGCGAAGCTGGTAGAAGTTGATCCAGAAGGCCTCGTCGTGCATGACATGGTAGGAGCCGCCGAAGCGATAGCCATGGGTCTTGCCGATCGCCAGGCCGTCGCGCAGCCGTTGATGGCCTGCGGTCAGCGCCGTGTTGATCACAAAATCGGCGTCTTGGAGCGCCTGGCGGCGGTCCAGGGTCTTTTCCAGGTGAAGCCGCACCCCTAGCTCGGCGGCATAGCGTTGGCCTAGCTCGTGGACGGCCTCCAGGCGGGCCTCGTCAATGTCCATCAGACAGATCAAGCTGTCGTGCAGGGTGGGGGTCAGGCAAAGGTCGCGCAGCAGGTTGAGGGAGAAGACGGCGCTGCCTGCGCCAATCAAGGCGATCTTGGACGGCATGGATGGCTCCGGCCTCAGTAGAGCAGCGTCGCTGGCGAGAAAGGCGCTGCCGTAGGAGATGATATGGACGGTTTGAAAGCGCAACGGGCAGGCCAGACGCGGTGAACGGCGTTCAGGTGCTGGTCTGCTCCGCTTTGGATTGCTGTATGTATACAGTATGCGTTTCTGGTTGGCGAGTTCTGCGTAGGGCGATTATATGCATGGAGCGCGGAGGCTGTCAAGAAAGGGAGCAGGCTTCTCATCCTGCTCAAGCGGCGCTGCCCCGTAGAGGGGGTGATGTTGGTATCGCGCCTCGCCCAGGCCTTGAGCGCACTTGGATTGCGCTTTTGTATACACTGCTGTATACCCTGCACGCGTAAATGCCAGGGATCGCACAGGGGCGACCTGGCTCGTTGACTTTGCCCTGGCCTGTTGTATACTGGGCTTGCTTGTGGATTCGCCCACCTTGGAGTACAGACCCTATGGCCCAGCACGACTTAACCACTGTCTTTGCAGGCCGGCAGGTGGCGGCGCCGCGTGCGCCCCGCTATCGGGAAGCCGTCTATCAGGTGATCAAGGAGGCGATCCTGACCGGCAAGCTCCAGGCCGGCCAGCCGCTGGTCGAGGAGCATTTGGCTGCCCTGCTCAATATCAGCCGCACACCGGTGCGCGAGGCGCTGATCATCCTAGAGCATGAGGGGATCATCGGCGCGCGCCCCGGCCAGCGCGCTGGCCGGGGCCTCTACGTTCGCCCGGTCAGCCGCCACGCTTTCGAGGAGATGTTTGAGGCCAATGAGGCCATCGAGCCATACCTGGTCCGCCGAGCGGCGCTGCTTGCCAGCGAGGGGCAGTTGGCCGAAATTGAGGCGGCGCTGGCCCGCACCGCGGCCTGTATCGCCGCCCAGGACACGGTCGGCACGCTGGCGGCCTCACGCGACTTCCACCGTCTGGTCTCGCGCGCATCGGGCAACCTGCGGCTGGCCGGTTTTGTGGTCAACAACGAGGAACGGGCCGATATGTATCTGCTCAATGCCGGTATTGTGATTGATCTGGACCAAATGGAGACGTCGCTGCGCGAGCATACGGCCATCTTCGAGGCGTTGGCGCGCCGCGACCCGGTAGCCGCCGAGCGGCTGGTCATCTACCATGCCCAGTCGTTGCGCAGTCGCTTTGCCGCCTTTTTTCCCGACGCCGAAGATGACGGCGCTGACGACGATGGCGCTGACAACGGTGGCGCTGACGGCGGCTCCGGCGCATAGCCCGCTCCGGCTGGTCTTGTTCTCCCCTGCCGACGCCCATCTTGCCTGAGCTTATCTCCATCCATTCCCCAGCGCCGTGTAGGAATCAGTTTAGGAATCAGGAGGAGCCGATGTCCTCATCTTTTCCCTACGCCGACATTGCCATCATCGGCGGCGGCATCATCGGCATGAGCTGCGCTTACGAGCTAGCCTGCCAGAGCGACCAACGTATCGTCCTTTTTGACAAGGCCAACCCGGCCAGCGGCACCACCGGCGGCTCGGCGGGCGTCATCTGCCTGCACGACATGGGCGAAATCTATGCGCTGCTGACGCTCTTGGGCCATGCCCGGGTGCGCCAGCTCCAGCGTGACCATGGTTTTGAGTTCCACACCTGGGGCGCGCTCAGCGTAAGATACGGGCCGGGGCCATTCCCGCCGGAGCCGGACGATTATGTGCGCCGCTTCGGCCACGGCGGCGCAGACAGCATCTATGCCACAGAGATATTGGACGTGGACGAACTGCTGCGCCGCTACCCGTGGATCAAGCCGGAGGGTGTGCGCGGCGGGGTGTTCTATCCCAACCAGGGATTTATTGACCCCTACGCGTTGGTCGCGCTCTACGAGAAATTGGCTCTAGAAACAGGCCGGGTCCAGGTGCATCGCAATACGCCGGTCCTCCAAATTCGCACCGAGGGGGATGCCATCACGACGCTAGTGACCCGGCGCGGGGCCTGGCGGGTGGGCAAGGTGATCAATGCCGGCGGGCCATGGGGCGCTAAGGTCGCGGCGTTGGCCGGTAGCTCCCTGGCGCTGACTCCGCAACGGATCCAGGTCTGTGTCGCCACAGCCTTTGACGATGGGGTAACGGTCGCGCCGTTGACCAGTGTGCCCGAATCGGTCCAGGGGGAAGGCGTCTGGTGCCGGGGGGAGCTGGGCGGCACCCTGCTCTTCGGCCAGCACCACCACACCACCAAGGCCGGCTTCACGGTAGACCCCGACTATGTGAACCGGGTCAACGACGCTAACTATCCGGAGACCGTGGCCCAGGTCT
>DATLZJ010000052.1:0-3030 GCA_035574055.1 Caldilineaceae bacterium | reverse complement strand
CCGCCTCTCTCGGCCAGCTTGAGCGCCGGGGCTTGATCCAGATTGCGGCGCTGCTGTTACTCAGCCTGTCGCTGATCGGCTTTGCGCTCAGCGCCGAGCTATGGATGGCGTTGGTCTGTTTTGTCTTGGCCGGCTTCTTCGAGATGATCTACCTGGCGACCAACCAGACCTTGTTGCAGCTCTCCATCCCGGATGCGCTGCGCGGCCGCGTGACCGGCATCGTCAGCCTCAACGCCGGGCTGATGCCCATCGGCGCGCTGATCGCCGGCGTCGGCGCAGACCTGTTCGGGCCGCGCCTGATCACGATCCTGCTCAGTGGGAGCGCCGGCGCCATTGCCGTCATCGTCTTCTTTGCCTCCCCCACCATTCGCGACTATCGCCTGAGCCGCGCGCTGACCGCGCTAGACACGGGAGACCAGTAAAATATGGAGAAAACCTTTATGCTCCTGGCGAGCATCTTAGGAGGATTGGCGGTGGCGCTGGGCGCGTTCGGCTCGCATGGCCTGAGCGGCCGTCTAAGCGCCGACCTGCTCAACACTTATGAGATCGCAGTGCGCTACCAGTTCTACCACGCGCTGGCGCTCATCGGCGTGGCGGCAGCGCTGGGGCGCTGGCCCAACGCGGGCGCAGCCGTCTGGGCCGGGTGGCTCTTTGTGGCGGGCGTGTTGATCTTTTCCGGCAGCCTCTATCTGTTGGTCTTGAGCGGTGTGCGTTGGCTGGGCGCAATCACGCCCATTGGCGGGGTGGCGATGATCGCGGGCTGGATTTGTCTGGCCTGGGCAGCCCTACGCGGGTAAGCGCGTCGCGTGTGGTCATCAGGCACAGCTAGATGATTGCGCTTACCAGTCGCGGACGGCCTGTGCGTGTTCGCGAGAATGGTCGTAGTTGTCGTATTTGAGCAGCGTCTAGACCAGGACCGGTTCAGGCACTCCCTCAAAGTGCTGGGGCTGGATCAGGAACGCCTCGGCGTGCGCCTCCGCCACCTCGATGAGACGCTGTGAGACCTGGTGGAATTCCGCCAGCACTTCAGCCAGCGGGCGATCCTGGGCTTACCGATAGTAAGATTGGTTGCCCTCTTCCCCGCTCATGCCTTCGCTACAACCTCCCATGCTACATCTGCTGCGCCCGGTTTGACGGCAATGAATTACCGGCACAGATGGAGGCTACCGGCCATCCGGCAGCGCCGAAATGCCTTGCGTGGGAGTAGTCTCCAGGTCTACCGGGGACAGAGCGAAAAAGCGCGCCGCCTCCTCAGCCAGCTTGGGCAGCCAACGCTCTCGGTGGGCAAATCAGCCCCGGCTAGTCGCGCTGCTCGCTGATGTACATGGCATAGAGGCTCATGCCCGTGTAATAGACGGCAAAGAGCAACGAGACCCAGACTAACCAGGGCTTATGGCTGGGGTAAGTGGTCAAGATGATGATGTTGACGATGCCCCATATGCCGGCCAGGGCCATGGTCAACCCCTGATGGATGGAGGTACGCGAGGGATAGATGTATTTGATGGGCACAAAGACCAGGGCCGAGAGCAGCACGATGATCGCCAGGTTGATCCAGCCGTTGAGGCTGAGGACAAACATGTAGAAGACCATGATGTTCCAATATGAGGGAAAGCCCTTGAAGAAATGGTCTTCGGTCTTGGCGTCCTCCTGGCAAAACTGGTAGGCCGAGGCCAAGAGGATTAGCCCCGCGCCTGGCACGCCAATGTGTGGCGGGAGGATGTTGCTGGCCGACAGGAAGAAAGCCGGCACAAAGACATAGTTCAAGAAGTCGAGGATGTTGTCCAACAGCGCGCCGTCGAAATCCGGCAACACCTCTTTTACGCGTACCCGGCGGGCCAAAATGCCGTCAAAAGAATCAACAAAGACAGCAACGGCCATCCATACAAAGGCAAGAATCCACTGTTGATTGGTGATGGCCAGCAGCGCCAGCAACCCCCAGATTGCGCCTGTCGCCGTAAAGAGATGGGCGCTCCAGGCGAGCAGCTTTTCTTTTTTGGAGGGGGACCAGAGGTCCTGGTCCGGGTCATAGTAGTAATTGGTCATGGTTGCCGATGGATTGCTTGCCAACGCTCGACTGAGCAACTTGCGGTTAGCCACATATGGGCCTGCTTACGGGCCTGTTGGGTAAAGTCCGGAATGCCCGCTTATTTTATCAGCATTTGCAGAAAAAGTGTACCGCGCCTCTGCGGTACACAAGAGTTTGTCGCCGCGGCCTTCGGCACGCGGCGGCCACTTGATGGCGTGATGAACCGGTCCCGTTGGACTATTTCAAAGAACTTTGTCCCCCTTGCGGCATGATGCTATACTCATGGTGGAGGGTGACATAACATTGGCAGAAGAGGATCCGCCGATGCCGGCTACCGAGATGGCAAACGAGCCGAATGGCCCCCGATTCGAAGCGTCTAGGCCAGAAGCAGCTCGAACCGAAGCGCCAGATGACGCCGAGCTGGACGAGCGGGCGCGTAAACGGATCGAGGTTGGCCTCTCTCCCCGCAGACCTACGGCGAAGGCTGCGCCCCAACGCCCACCGGACGTGCAGACGCTGCCCATGCCGCCCCTGGCGCTGGCCCTGCTGTTGCTGCTGATCTTGGGCCTTACCACCGGCCTGGTCGTCATGAACCTCAGCGGATGGATGCCGGCTTGGTGGCCCAGGGCGCTGTCCACCGGCAGAGAGACAGATAGCCAGGCGACCGGAGTGCAGCAGGCTCTGCCCTTGGCGCCCGGCGCCTATATCCTGGCCTTGAGCGAAGACTTCAACGCGCAGACCTCGGCGCTCTCCCAAGATGAGGAGCGCCAAGGGTGGCGCACCGAGTTGCTGGCTGCTGAGTCCGTCTATCGCATCCAGGTCTGGCCGGGCCACCTGGCCTGGAGTCTGCTGGGCCTGGAGGCCGCCGCGCCCTACCGGCTCCAGACCAGCGTCGTGGCCGCGGCAGAGACGCCGGACGGGTATGCCGGCCTGATCGTCCGCTACCAAGATGAGCGTCACTTCTATCTTTTTGCTGTGGACGGCCAGGGGCGCTATCTGGTCCA
>DATLZJ010000051.1:0-14487 GCA_035574055.1 Caldilineaceae bacterium | reverse complement strand
GTCACCCGGTAGGCATCCGGGTACATGGCCATGACCCACGGCGGCGGCGACGCCGTGGGCGTGCCCAGCACCACCTCCATCCCCTCGTTGTGGAGGATGGCAATGGCCCGGTCGAGCCAGTCAAAGTCGAAGCGGTTGGGGCGCGGCTCCAGCCGGCTCCAGGCGAACTCCGCCAGGCGCACGGTGTTGAAGCCGGCCGCGCGCATGTGGCGGGCGTCTTCGGGCCACCGCTCCGGCGGCCAGTGTTCGGGATAATAGTCAACACCAAAGCGAAACATAGGTGATATCTTTCTTGGCTGCGGATGCAGCGTCTCCTGGACCTGTGGTCCAGGCGTTAGCCCTTGATCGCGCCGATGGTCAAGCCGGCCATGAAGCGGCGGGTCGCCATCAGAAAGACGATCAGCATGGGCAGGGTTGCCATGCCGGTGCCGAGCATGAGCACTCCCGCATCATAGCCGCGTTGGGGGTCTTGGCGGAGCAGGGCCAGGGCGACCGGCAGCGTGTACATGGTCTTTTCTTGCATGACCAGCAATGGCCCCATAAATGAGTTCCAACTGCCTACGAAGATCATAATGCCCAGCGCTGCGTAGGCCGGGGCCAGCAGTGGAGCGACGACGCGAAAGAAGATAAGGAACTCGTGGCAGCCGTCAATGCGCGCCGCGTCCAGCAGTTCGGCAGGGATGGACTCCTGGATATATTGGCGCATCCAGAAGATGCCAAAGGCGCTGGCTGCGCCGGGGATGATCAGCGCCTCATAGCGGTTGATCCAATGCAGCCACTTGCTGATCAGGATGAACCAGGGGATGATCCCCGCCATCCAGGGCACCATCATGGTGGCGAGCATGAGGGCGAAGAGCTTGTCCCGGCCCGGAAAGCGATACATGGCAAAGGCAAAGCCGCCCATCGAGCAGAAGAGCAGCGCCAGCGCGGTATGGGTCGTCGCCACAAAGACGCTGTTGAAGAAGTTGCGCCAGAAGGGGATGATGGTCAACATGTTCTGGTAGTTGTCCAGCAAAGAATCCCCCGGCGTGAACTTAGGCGGCCAACTGAAGATCTGCTGGGTGCTCTGGGTGCCCAGGATGAACATCCAGTAGAAGGGGAAGGCCGAGAGGAAGGCGCCCAACAGCAAGAGCGCATTCAGGGCCAGCTTGCCCAACGCGCCGAGCCGGCGCGGCCTATCGGCGGTGCGAGCGAGGCGACGGGTTTCTAAGGCGGCTTGTTGTGTAGACATAAGTCCTATTCCGCGGCTTGCGCCTGAACCGTCCGGGGCTAATCGGCCCGGCTGCCAAAGACCCGAATGTTGAAGATCGAGACGGCGACGATGATGGCCGAGACCACATAGGCCATGGCCGAGGCGTAGCCGAAGTGGGCGAAGTTAAAGCCCCGGTTGTAGAGGTACATGGCGATGGTCAGCCCGGCGTTGTTGGTGCCGCCCGTGACGCCGACCAGCAGAAACGGCTCATCGAAGATGGTCATGGCGCCGATGGTCGAGAGGATCAAGGTGAAGAGGATGATGGGCCGGAGGAGCGGCAGGGTGATATGCCAGAAGATTTGGGGCAGGCTCGCCCCGTCAATGGCCGCCACCTCGTACAACTCCGGATTGATCCCCTGCAACCCGGCCAGGTAGATGATCATGTTCCAGCCCAGCCAGCGCCAGATAAAGAGGATGATGATCGCCGGCTTGATCCACTCGCCTCTGCCGCCCCACCAGTCAATCGGCGTGCTCCCCAACTCGGTCAGCAGCCAGTTGATCAGCCCGAAGCGCACCCCATAGAGGGTGCTGAAGACCAGGGCGACGGCGACAGGCGAGGTGACAATCGGCAGAAAGTAGGCTGTACGGTAGAACTCTTTGTAGCGGACTGCCGCCGAGTTGACGATAAAGGCCAGCACCAGCGCGCCCAGCAACATGGGCACATGGGCCACAATGCCGATATAGACCGTGTTCCAGAGAGCGAGCCAGAAGAGGCGGTCCTGAAAGAGCCTGACATAGTTCTCCAGCCCCACCCACTGCATGGCGCTGATCCCGTTCCACTGTTGCAGGCTCAGATAGAGCGAGAAGAGGATAGGAAACGCCCCGAAGATGGCGAAGAGAATGTAGAAGGGCGAGATGTAGACGTAAGCCACCCAGTTGCGGCGGACCTCGCGCCAAAGCGAGTCGCGCCGGACCGGTCGCGCGGCAAGCCCGGTGTCAGTGGTGGCAAGCTCAGTCATGGGGTGTTCTCCGTCGAATGGCGGCCAGGAGGGGGTAGAGAAGAAGACCGCGCCGGAGCGCAGCCCTGGTTCACTCCCTACCCCCGGCTTTCTAGGCGCGCATCTTCAGCGCCTCTTCCTTATCGGGCGCGGTTTGGACCTCGATCTCCTGCGCCGCTTGGTCCAGCGCCGCCTGCGGGTCCAGGTCTTGGTCCAGCGCCTGAGCGACGTAGGACATGAACAACTGCTCGGCCTGGGCGTCCATCGGGGTGGTGACAAAGGGCTTGATCTTGTTCAAGGCAATGTCCACCCAGATGGCCCGTGTCTTTTGCCCGCCGAAGAAGGGGTCCGGCTCCTCATAGAGCGGGTCATCGAAGGCGGGGATGTAGGCCGGGAAGTAGTCCACTGCGGCAAACATCTTGTTCTGGGCCTCTTTGGTCGCCAGGGCATATTCGATGAAGGTCCAGGCGGCCTCTTTTTTCTGGCTCTGCTCTGGGATGGCGAGGAAGGAGCCGCCCCAGTTCTGGCCGGGGTCTTCCGGCACCTCAAAGATGCCCCACTTGCCTTCCCACTCGGCATCCTCCGGCTGGAGCCAGCCCTTGAGGAAGCCGCCGAACCAGCAGCCGCCGTACTGGATGGCGATGGAGCCATTGCCCAGCATGGTCTGCCACTCCGGCGACCAGTTGCTGACCTTGGCGTCCACCCCTGCGGCGCGCGCCTCCTTCGCCAGTGTCAGCAGACGGACCGGCAGCTCACCGTTGACGACCACGTTCCAGTCCTCGTCAAAGAAGTTGCGATGGGCATAGTTGGTGTAGACGATGTCACTGGCGTTGCCGATGGCCCACCGCTGCTGTTCAGGGTTGGTGAGCGCCTTGCACACCTCAATAAAGCCGGGCCAGTCGCGCGTCAGCTCGGCGACCTGCTCCGGATCGGAGGGGAGACCGGCTTCCTCAAAGAGGTCGCGGCGATAGAAGAAGGTGGCCGGGCCGATGTCCCAGGGGAAGGCGACCAGACGGCCGTCGGGCGAGGTGCCCTGCTGCCACTTGTAGGCCACCATGTCGTCCTTGTACTCGATGCCGTCAAAGGGCGCATCGGCCAGGTTGACCAACCCACCCTTGACCACGAACTTGTCAATGTGGTTGATCTCGATCATGCCCACGTCCGGCGCGCCTGCGCCTGCGGCCAAGGCAGCCAGCAGCTTGTTGTGCTCATCGGCGGTGGGCATCATCTGGATGTCGGTCTTGATATTGGGATACTGGGCCTCAAAATCAGGTAGGAACGACGCATAGGCAACATCGGCGGCAGGCCACCCCCAGATGGTGATGGTGGTCACCCCTTCCTCGGCGGGTGCAGCGCCTTCGCTGCCGGTCTGGGCCGCCGGGGCCGGCGCGCACGCGGCCAGGGCCGCGCCGCCCAAGGCGATCCCGGTCATCTTGAGGAAGGCGCGGCGGTTGAGAGCATGGTGATGGGTCATCGTTGACATGGTGCCTCCTTGAAACACCGTAGCAGTGGTAGAAAGTCCACAGGTCGGCGCAATGGACTGGTGCGAGCGTTGCTTGGCCCGTCGCCAAGACCACGTCCGGCATTGGTGGGGCAACTGCCCGCCGTGAGGGGGACAGTTGCCCGGAGAACGTTAGCCGCCTTGAGCCAGCGGCATCCAGACGCGCATGGCGTTGGCGCCGCGGTTGGCCCAGGCATAGTAGGGGATGGCAGTCAGCTTCACCGGTTGGCCGTCGGCGTCCGGCTGCGCGCCCAGCGGATAGTAAAGCGAATCCTCCCAGCCGCCGGCGTCCACCGCCACCCCGTCAAGCTGGATAGTGTTGACGCCGCCCAGCAGGTCGGGCCGCCAGGTCACGGTCATGGCGCCATCGGGCCGGACGGCCACATCCTCCACATTGACGCCTGCCTCTTGGTCTATTTGTTCCAGGCAGTAAACCAGGGGGCCGTTGCGCAGCGCGACGCTGCCGCGGGTGGGGTCCACGCGCGGGTGGGCAACCAGCAACTCCGGCGTCATGGGCAGGCTCACCTGAACCCGATCCCCCGGCTGCCAGGCGCGGGTGATGGCGGCATAGCCGTCGCCGCGTTCGACCTCGACGGCTGCGCCGTTGACGGCGACCTTGGCGCCAGTACACCAGCCGGGGACGCGGAGCCGGAGCGTCCAGGGACGGCCATCGGTCTCCTGGATGGTCAGGTTGACTTCGCCGGACCAGGGGTAGTCAGCCTGCATGGCGAGCGCGACGCGACGGCCAGCGCTGAACTCGGCGTCGAGAGCGGCATCGGCGTAGAGGTGAAGCTGGACGCCGCTCTCGTCGGCGGTGGCGAGGTAGTGGGCCAGCGAGGCCAGGGTGCGCATCACATTGGGCGGGCAGCAGGCGCAGCCATGCCATTCCGGGCGCTCCACGCGCTTGCGTCCCAGCCAGGGGTCCTTGCCCCGGCTGAGCAGCGGGTTAACGTAGAAATAGCGCCGGCCATCCAGCGATACACCGCTGAGGAAGGCGTTGTAGAGGGTCAGCTCCAGCAGGTCGGCGTACTTGCGCTCGCCCGTGATGATCAACATGCGCCAGTTCCACATGATGCTGGCGATCTGGGCGCAGGTCTCGCAGTAGGCGCGGTCATTGGGCAACTCGTAGGGTTCGCCGAAGGCTTCCCCTGCATGTTGCGCGCCCAGGCCGCCGGTGACATGAAGCTTGCGGCTGACCATATTATGCCACTGTCGCTCCAGCGCCGCCATCAAGGCCTGCTCGCCGGTCTCCAGATAGAGGTCGGCCAAGCCGGTGGTCAGGTAAAGCTGGCGCACGGCGTGACCTTCCACCGTCGTCGCCTCGCGCACGGGCACATGGTCCTGGTAATAGGCTGGGCTGCCCAGCCGGTGGCTGCCGAGCAGGCCCCGTCCCCGTTGGTCTACAAAGTAAAGCGCCAGGTCGAGGTAACGCCGCTCGCCGGTGGCGCGGTACAGCTCAACCAGCGCCATCTCGATCTCCGGATGGCCGGGCGTGCCGGCGCGCTTGCCGGGGCCAAAGACCGAGTCAATGTAGTCGGCGAAGCGGCAGGAGACCTTGAGCAGCCGGTCATCGCCCGTGCCCCGGTAATAGGCAACCGCAGCCTGGAAAAGATGGCCCGCGCAGTATAGCTCATGGCCGTGTTGCAAGTCTTGCCAGCGTCGCTCCGGCTCGACCACCTGCCAGTAGGAGTTGAGATAGCCATCCTCGCCCTGGGCCGCCTCGATCAGGCCGATGGCATAGTCGGCCATTTGCTCCAGCTCCGGGTCGGGGTGGCGGGCCAGCTCATAGCCGACGGCTTCTAGCCACTTGTACACGTCGGAGTCCATAAAGACCGGGGTGCGGTAGCTGCCTTCGCCCTTGCCTGCGGCCAAGAGCAGGTTGTTGATGTTGCCGGATTTTTCCAACTGCTGGAAGCCGTGGCGCAGGCTAACGCGCTGGTTGGTCTCCTGCCAACGCTGCCAAAAGCCGCCGGTGATGGCGACGGCATTGAGCGGCAGGGTGCGCCATTTGGCATAGGGGCTGGCCTCAGTATCCACCGGGCCTTTGCGGGCCGTGAGGGTCTTCAGGCCCTGTGTAGACATGCTCTGTGTAGACATATGGGTCGGCTCCTTAGCGGTTGCGTCCATCCGGGCCATAGCGCATGAAGACGCTGTACTCGCCGCGAATGGCGCCTTGGTTGACAAAGGGATGTAGCAGCACGGTCTGGGCTTGCTCGCCCGGCAGCGCCTTGTTGGCTTCGCGTTGGGCAAAGAGAGGCGGACGGGCGAGTTGGACCGCAGGGACGGCCAGCGCCGGGCCGAGCAAGCCATCGGCGGCGGGTATTTCCTGAAGCGCTGGCGCGGTGTGCGGGTCAATCGCCAGCCGCACATCGTCGGGGTATTGGCCGCGGCGATGGTGAAAGACCACCGGGTCCGGCTGGGCGTCTTGGAAGTAGGCATAGACCAGCGGCCCGCGCTGGAGTGCGGCCACATCGTCGTTGGCGCGCCAGACCAGCGGCATGGGCAGCTCCAGCCGCACGGTCGCGCCCTGGGCCGGCCATACCTGCTCGACGGCGTAAAACTCACCGGGGGTGGCTGCCTGCGCCTCTCCCGCGCCGGCCTGGACTGTCGCGCCTGCCGCCCAGGGCGGGATGGCGAGCTGGAGCGCAAAGCGCGCCTCCCGTTCGGGCCGCACGTGAATGGTCACGCGACCATCGGAGGGGTAATCGGTCGCTTGCTCGATATGGACCGGCGGGCCGCCCGCGGGGCGCAGGGTCGCCGCGCTGGGCGTGTAGATCAGAATGGCCGGGTCGTTCTGGCGCAACCCATAGAGGTAGGTGGGCATCCGCCCGGCGATGCGATGGCCGGCGGCGTTGCAGCAGTTGGGGCGCTCCGGCTCCCGCGCCCGGCCGTTGAAGGGGGTGAAGTAGCTCCAGTTGGAGCCATCGGCCAGTTGCGCGGCCAGAAAATGATTGAACAGGTCGCGCTCAATCTCGGCGCTGTAGCGCGCCTCGCCCGTCCAGCGCAGCATCTGGTCCAGCAACAGAATCCAGGTGTGCTGGGGGCAGACTTCGATCTGGTTGCGGGCGTTGTAGTATTTGTGGGGCACATACCGCTCCAGCGAACTCATGCCGCCGGTGAGGAAAATCCACTCGCGCGCCAGCCGGTCCACCGAGCCGGCGACGACCTCGCGGTATTCGGGGTTGCCGGTGGCGTTGTACAGCTCGGCGATGCCCAGCAGGGTCATGTGAAAGGTGTGGGCGTGGATATTCTCGCGCAGCTCGTAGACATCTTTTTCGCCCGCGGCGAACTGGCGCATGGCCGTGTAGCCGCAGCTATGGTTGGCCTGGGGATACTGCTCCCACCAAGCATCCCACTGGGCCAGGGTCTGCTCGGCCCATGCCAAATATTTGCCGTCGCCGGTGACTTGGGCCAGCAGGACGATTGGCTCCAGGATCAGGGTGCCTTCACCGCCGTCATGGCCGTTGCCGGGGAATGGCCCGACCAGCGGGAACTGGCCCGGCTCGACGCCCCAATGGCGCAGAATGAAGTCGCCCAGGCGCCGCGCCGTCGTCAGGGCCGTATCGCTGCCCAGCAGCCGGTGGCAGACCAGCAGGCCGTGCAGCACGTAGTACATCTCGTACAGCTCCATGCCGCGCACCGGCGTGCGGTGGAAGGGGCGGGTGATGCCCAGGTAGCCGCTCTCTTCTTGGCTGGCGGCCAGCCGTTCGAGGATCTCGTGGGTGCGCTGCAAGAGCGCCTCGTCGTGGGCGATGAGCGCGGTGTAGGCGGCGGCGTCCAGCCACTTGCCTACCTGCTCGCCCAACCAGAACCAGTCGTCGTGGTGTTTGCGCTCGTGGAGGCGGATAAACTCCTCGGAGAGGATGGGGTCTTTGAGCCGCGCCGTGCGGTTAGCGTGGAAGCGCCGGCCCAGAAAGCCGCCGACGCTGCCGATATCTGCCGGCGCAACGGGCTGAAAGACGGTCGAAGCCATCGTGCAGGAATTCCTTCGCGCTAGGGTCTGGTGAACCTTGGGATTGGATTACGAGACTCAACCCTTGAGACCACTCAGCACAACGCCTTGGATGAAGTAGCGTTGGGCAAAGAAGAAAAGGAGCATGACCGGCAAGATCATCGCCGTCGAGGCGGCCATCAGCAGGTCCCAGCGGGTGCGCATGACGCTGCGGAAGGTCGCCAACCCAATCGCCACGGTGAATTTTTCGGGCGAGTTGAGATAGAGCAATGGGCCGATGAAGTCATTCCAACCGTGCAGGAAGGTGAAGATGGCGACCGCAGCCAGCGCGGGCTTGGCGAGCGGCAGCATAATGCGCCAGTAGATGCCGAACTCGGTGCAGCCGTCAATGCGCGCGGCGTCGGCCAGCTCGCTGGGCAGGGTACGGAAGAACTGGCGCATGAGGAAGATGTTGAACGCGCCGCCGCCAAAGAAGTAGGGCACGGTCAACGGCAGGAAGGAGTCGGTCCAGCCCAGGCGGCTGAAGATCACAAACTGGGGGATCATCAGCACAAAATAGGGCACCATCATCGTCGCCAGCACCAGCGCGAACCAGAAATCACGCCCCGGAAATTGGATGCGGGCAAAGCCGTAGGCGCAGAGCGAGGCCGAGAAGAGGATGGCGATCTCGTTGAGCACCACGATGAGCAGGGTATTGGCGATATAGATGTTGAAGGGCTTGTAGGTCAGCGCGTCTACATAGTTCTGGGGGCGCGCCGGATTGGGGATCCATTCCGGCGGAAAAGTAAAGATGTCGCTTTCCAGTTTAAAGGAGCTGCTGACCAGCCAGACAAAGGGCAAGGCCATGGCAATGGCGCCGGCCACCAGCACGAGCCAGACCAGGGCGCGCCACCAAAACTCACCGCTGCCGAGCCGCTGTAAGACACGCGCGCCGGCGGAGGGCGCAGGAAGGGTTGCGGAGGGGAACCCGCGCACTTGCTCAATTCGACTCATCTTGCCTTCTCCGTATCATTGGCCCAGTATCATTCGCCCACTATCAATGACCCGTTGTACCGGAACAACCAGACTTTCGCTTCACCACACTGCCCATGGCACGGGTGTGACCCCGTCACGCGTTATC
Source organism: Caldilineaceae bacterium (assembly GCA_035574055.1). Classification (GTDB taxonomy): domain Bacteria; phylum Chloroflexota; class Anaerolineae; order Caldilineales; family Caldilineaceae; genus QEUY01. The sequence goes on along the minus strand of DATLZJ010000051.1, from coordinate 5,724 downwards.
TTCATAATGTACCATACCGCCGACATAGCGGAAGATCAGCAGCGTCAGTACCATGATGATGAAAAAGAGCACCCAGGCCAGGGTAGCGGCATAGCCCATGCGCAGGTACTCAAAGCCGTTGCGGTAGAGGTAGAGCACATAAAAGAGGGTGGCGTTTTGAGGGCCGCCGTCGGTGACAAGATAGCCGGCGGTGAAGACCTGGAAGGTGCCGATGATGCCGATGATCAGGTTGAAGAAGATCACCGGCGACATCAGCGGGATCGTGATGTTCCAGAGCTTGGCCCAACGGCCGGCGCCGTCAATGTCGGCGGCCTCATAGAAGACATCCGGAATCCCCTGCAAGCCGGCCAGATAGATGATCATGCTGCCGCCTAGCCCCCACAAGCTCATGAGGATCAGCGCCGGCAGCGCCCAGCTTGTGTCTTGCAGCCACGCCACGCGTGGCAGCCCAACAGCCCTGAGCAGCACATTGAGCAGGCCGAACTCGGTGTTTAAAATCCAGGCCCATAGCACGGCGCTGGCGACGGCGGGAACAATCGAGGGCAGGTAATAGATAGTGCGAAAGACGCTGATGCCTCGCACCTTGGTGTTCATCAGCAGCGCTAGGATAAAGCCCAACACTAGGCCCAGCGGCACCGAGGCCAGCGTGTAGAGCGTCGTCACCTTAAGCGACTGCCAAAAGAGCTTGTCCGGCCCTAGGCGCAGAATATTATCCAGGCCGACATAGCGAGGCGGGCTGATTAAGTTCCAGTCGGTAAAGGTTAGCCAGACGGCAGTGCCTGCCGGAATCAGGAACCAGAGCAGGAAACCCAAAATGAAGGGCGAGATAAAGAGATAGCCGGTCAAGGTTCTCCGTTGGGACATGGTTCGTGGGGTGATCCGTCCCAACCAGTGGGTAGCAGCGGACACGGGAGCCTCCCTTGCAATCGAGGCGGCCTTTTCACCGCCGGGCCAGGGTGGGGGGCGTCACTGCCCCCCCACCTATATCGGACCGTTAGGCGCGCGACATCTCCTCCTGGAGAATGGCATTGGCCTCGGGGACGGCAGTCGTCAAGGCCTGCTCCGCCGTCATATCGCCAAACCAGACCGCATCCAGCGCCGGGGTGAGGATCGAGTTCGCCTGCGGCCAGCCCGGCGGCATGTAGATGGAGCGGCCAAAGCGCGGCAGGTACTCCGTCACCATCATCTCATACCCCTCCGGATGGACGCCGTCCGTGATCCACTCTTGCAGCCCTTCGGGCGTCGTCAGCGCCGTCTGGCTGGGCAGCCAGAGACCGGTGCGACAGAACTGGAGCTGGTAGAAGGGCGTCGCCAGGAAGCGCAGCCACTGCCACGCCTCCTGCGGGTGCTCGGTGGCGGCCAGGGCGCTGTGGAGGTGGGCCTGCATGTGGACGGCTTGCGACTTCATCTTGGGCAGCACGCCGGTGCCCAGCGTGGCGTTGATGTTTTTCATCCAGTCCAACGCCCAGGAGCCGTCAATCGCCATCGCCAACTTGCCGTTGTCGAGCATCTGCGTATTGGTCATGCCCAGGCTCTCCAGCACGGTGGAGCGGGGCATCACCTGATCGACCAGCATCAGGTTGGCAATGTTCTGGACCGCTTCCAGCCCCTCCGGCTGGTCAATGACGATCAGCTTCGTCTCCGGGTCGAGATAGTCATTGCCGTTCGCCAGGATGGCCGAGATGAGCTGGGTGCCGGCAGTGGGCCAATGCACGCCCCAGCGGTCAACGTTCTCGACGTCGAAGTTGGCGTCTCCGGGGTGGTTGCCATTGACATCTATGGTGAGGGCGCGGGCCGTCTCCAGGAAGTGGTCCCAGCTCCAAGCTTCGTCGGGGTCGTTGCTGGGCGGCTCGATCCCCTCGGCGCTGAAGATATCGGCGTTGTAATAGATGTGGGGGGCAACCCAGCAGGAGCCGATGCCATACCAGCGCCCCTCAAAGGCGCAGCGTTCCTCCTCCTGCGGCTGAATGAAGTAATCTTCCGCCCCCAGCAGCGGGTCGGCTTGCAGCATATCGGTGATGTCGAGCAGGAGTCCATCGCGCACATAGGTGCCGTAATCGGCGCTGCCGATGAAGGCGGTGTCCGGCGGTGTACCGGCGGCGATGCTGGCGAGGAACTTCTCGGCGTAGTTTTCTGGGGTGTGCAGCCACTGGACTTTGATATTGGGCTGCTCTTCCTCAAACACGGCAATGGCGTTGCGCACCCCTTCATCTTCGCCTGGGTTGCCCCAGCCCATAAAGCTGATGGTGACCACGTCAGCGGGGGGAGCCGCTGCCTCCCCGCCGCCCTCCGCGGCAGCGGGCGCGGGCGCAGAGGGTGTCGCGCACGCGGCCAGGGCTGCGCCGCCCATGACAAGCGCCGCCGAGCGCATAAAGGTGCGCCGGCTGATCTGGACAGGATTGGCTCTCTGGGACATCGTCTTGACTCTCCTTTGGATTATCTAGTGAGCACGCGATAAACTGATGCGCTGGTGTGGTGAAAGCGCCAGCGGGATCGCCATTCAGGGGCCTGGCGGCAAACCCTGGGCTGTGATGCGCTATCCCGTTTAGCGGCGGAGGAGCGCTCGACCGGCTATGTCGTAGGCGGCGCACGCGTTCCATGGGAGAGTGTGCGCTAGGATAGCTCACCCACGCTGCCCCGCGCTCTCAGCCATCTCGTAGGTGCGGCAGGATGCCGCACAGGCGCGCCAGGCGCAGAGCGTGCGCTAGGATAGCGCACCTACGTTGTTGCTGATTTTGGTAGGGTTCTGCCTACCGCACGTATTATCGTAGGTGCGGCATCCTGCCGCACGTGGCTGTCAGACACAGAGCGTGCGCTAGGATAGCGCACCTACGGATCGCTACGATAGCGCGCCGACGACGCTGATTTTGCCAAACGTCTACCTGCCACACGGGGTTACCCCCCAGGGTGTGCGCTACGCGTAGCGCCGGGATGGCGCCAGGAGCGGGTTGACAGCCCGGCAAAAGCATGTTAAAAAGAGCACGATAAAACGTTTTAAGGCAGACAATTTCATCATAGCAAATCTCGTCTGCCTTGTCAATCCCTTGAGCAGCATCATTTCCTCAGAGCGCACTCATGAAAACCCTAAGCCAGCACCGCGTGACCATTGTGGATGTGGCGCGCGCCGCCCATGTCTCGGCCGGCACTGTCTCCAATGCCCTCACCGGCAAGCGCCCGGTGGCCGAGGCGACGCGCGCACGGATCTTGGCGGCGATTGCCGACCTCGGCTACCAGCCTAACCTGCTGGCCCGCGGTTTGGTCAACCGGCGCACCCAGACCATCGGCGTGGTGGCTTCGGGACTAGAATATTATGGTCCCACGCGCGCGCTGATCGGTATTGACCGGGCCGCCACCTCCCTGGGCTATGGGCTGCTATTGGACCTGCTGCACAGCCCCATGGAAGATGACGTCGAGGTTGTCCTCAATCTCCTGTCTGCCCGCCGTGTGGATGGCATCATCTGGGCGGTGCATGAGATCGGCCACAACCACCGTTGGATCAATGAAGAGCGCCTGAGCCGGCTGCCGCCCATTGTCTTTTTGACCATGCAGCCCCAACCCGGCGTCGCGGTGATCAATACCGACAATGTCCTGGGCGCATGCCTGGCGACCCGGCATCTCCTGGACCAAGGCCGGCGGGTGATCGGTCACATTTCCGGCCCACAGGAGTGGTGGGAAGCGCGCGAGCGCCAGCGGGGTTGGCGTCAAACGCTCCTGGAGGCCGGGCGGGAGGCGCCCGAAGAGTTGGTGGTAGAGGGAAACTGGAGCGCGGCCAGCGGTGAGGCCGGACTCTATCGCCTGTTGGAGCGGCGCCCTGATCTGGACGCCGTCTTTGCCGCCAATGACCAGATGGCCTTGGGCGCGCTGCGCGTCGCTCACCGGCTGGGCAAGACGGTGCCGGGCGATCTGGCCGTCGTCGGCTATGACAACATCCCTGAAGCGGCCTACTTCTGGCCCTCGTTGACGACGGTGCGGCAGCACCTTTCGGACGTGGGGGGGCTGGCAGTTCAGTCGCTTCATGCGCTGGTTGAGACCAAGCGCAATGGCAAAGAAACGCCGCCCCCGACCGTCCAGACACTCAGCCCGGAGCTGATCGTGCGCGAAAGCTCCTTGGGCCAAGCACACTAGCTCATGGATGCGCTTTTTGCGCCTTTACGCGCGCCTCGGCATCCAGCTTAAGATAGCGGTCGCGCACCGCTTGAATGGTCGTCGCGCGCTGGCCGCTGGCGACCGCCGGCGCCGGGGTGATGGTGGGCGCGGCCTCGCCTGCCGCTACCATACGCGCGATCAGCCGCTCGCGCAGCTCTGCCGCCACCGCTGCCAGCGCCTCCTGCCCCACCAGATTCTGTAGCTCGTAGGGGTCCGACTCCAGGTCGTAGAGATATTGCTCCACATAGTGATCGGAGCCGGGGTCGCGCGAGCCGTGCTTGTCGGGCGCGTTGACGCCATACTTCCAGCGGCGAGTGCGGATCGCCCGCCCCACCTGCGACTCGCTGATCTGGATAAAGACCTCCTCCGGCCAGTCCGTCGCCTGCCCGTTGAGCAGCGGCAGGAGCGAGCGCCCCTCCATGCTCGCCGGGATCGGCAGCCCCGCTGCGTCGAGCAAGGTGGGCGGCAGGTCCACCAGGCTGACCAATTGCTCGACCCGGCCCTTGCCGTTGAAGCCGGGGCCGCAGATGGCGGTGGGCACGCGCGCGGCGCTTTCATGGCAGGAACGCTTGTATTCGGCATTGCGTGTCTTGAAGTGGCAGCCGTGGTCGGAGGTGTAGAGGACCACCGTGTCCTCGTCCAGCCCCAGGCTCTTGAGCGCGTCCAGCAGCCGCCCCAACGCCTCGTCCAGCCGCTTGACCATGCCATAATAGCCGCCTAGATGTTGGGCCGAGGAGCCGCCCAGGGCGGCCAGGTCGGGCGGCGTCCAGCGCCCGGTGTACCGCTCCCGGTAGCCGTCGGGCGGCGGATAGTCGTCTATATGGTTCTGGTGGTGCGGCTCCAGATAGGAGATGAAGAGGAAGAACGGCTCCTCCTGGTGGGCGTCCACGTAACGAATGGCAGCGTCGGTCAACGCATCCACGCGATAGCCAGGGAGCTTAACTCGCCGGCCCGCGCCGTCGAACATCACCGTATCATAGGCGTCGGAGGTGAACTCCAGCAGATTCGAGGCAAGCCATTCCTGGTAGCCCGCCCGCTCTTCGGGGGGAACCGGGTCGCGGCTGCCCAGGTGCCACTTGCCGATGTAGCCGGTGGCATAGCCGCCGGCGTTGAAGCACTTCGCCAGCGTGTTCAGGTGTTGGGGGAGGGGAATGCCGTTGTGAAAGACGCCGGTATTGGTAGCGTACATCCCCGTTTGCAGGCAGGCGCGGGCCGGCCCGCAAACGGGCTGGCAGGTATAGGAATAGTGGACATCGGTTCCCCGGCGCGCCATGCGGTCGAAGTTGGGGGTCAGCTCCAGCGGATTGCCGTGGATGCCGGTGGTGTCCCAACGCTGCTGATCGGTGAAAAAGACAATCACATTGGGCCGGTCGGTCCGTTTTCTCGCCATCGTCTACTCGCTCATCGGATCGGGTCACGTTGAACGGATTGCATTGATTGTCGCTGAACGCCGGCTCAGGCTTCGCGGGCGAAGAGCGGGTCGGCTTCGGCCTTGATCTGTTCGGCGACGGTGGCCGCGTCCTCGGCGCCGCTCCAGAGCAGGTCCATCTTGGGCGTATAGATGCGCTGGGTAATCTC
>DATLZJ010000050.1:0-14031 GCA_035574055.1 Caldilineaceae bacterium | reverse complement strand
CTGCACTCCTCGACCTGGCAATGAAATTGAGGGAGGCCGGGGTGGGTGGCATAGGGGGCAAGCTGGCCGGCCAGCCGGTACAAGTGGATGTCATGGCGGTGCAAATAGATAAGCAGGTCGCGCAGATAGGCTAGGCTAACGCTCAGGTGGGGCGCTTGCTGCCAGCGACGGCTATCATGCGAGCGCAGAGGGGCGGCCATCACCTTGACCGGCACGCCCAATCGGTAGAGCGCTTGTCCCATTCCGCGGTCCTGGGCTAGCGCGGGACCGGCTGGAGCAGCCAGGCCAGCATATCCATGCGGCGAACAAAATGGAGTAGAGGCGCAGTGTCGGGCAGGGTGATGTCCGCGGCCTGGGCCATGGTGTTGACCTCAAATTCGGCCTCGGCGGGCTGCAAGGGCCAGGGAGGGTGATGGATTTCACCTCGGTAGACGCGGCCGCGGCGGTCCACGGTGTAGAGGCAGTATCGCTCAGTGAGCCACCATTCCAGGGCGCCGGGCTGGCTGTGGTAGATGCCGCCTGTAGGGGCATAGTGTGCTACCAACGCGGCCGGGGGCGCGCCGCGATGCGTGCGCCGGCTGGTGTAGTGAATCGGCCCGCTGCCGCTCAAGGTTTGGTCCACCAGCGCCATCTGCGCGCGGAAGTAGGGCAGCTTAAAGAAGCGGCGGGCGAGCGCCACCGCCACCGGGTTTCCGGCGTCCAGGCTGAAGAAGTAGACGCCGGCGCGCGGGCCGGTTGGGCTGGGGCTGGTGACGTAGGTGCGGACATTTAGCTCCGGAAAGGCCGAGAGCCAGGGCGCAGCAAAGGTGTGCCGCGGGTAGACGCGGCTCATGCGGAAGGGGACCACGCCCACCCAGCCGGTCCCCTCGTAGGTGTCTAACTCCAGTGGGGAGGGGACCAGGCGGCGGAGTACCTCAGCAGGCACGGGCCAATGGGCAAAGAGCAGGTCGTGCCAGCTTTGCCGCATGGCCCAAGGTTGGGTGGGGAGCGGCCAGGGGCGATGGTCTACGGCCGCGAGCAGGGTCTTGGGGTTCATATCGTCGCCGCCCAGAGGTGGAGCAGGCCAAGCAGGGCAAAGCCTGCCAGGATCAGCCAATCGCCCAGGCGACGGCCCAAGTAGAGCTGGCTGGCTGCACGGATAAACCAAAAGCCGGCAATCCAGAGCGCAAGCACGCCCCCTAGCGACGTCCCCAGCCAGCGGGCGGCCAGCAGGTCCAGCGCGCCGATGGTGACAAGGGTATAGCTGGCGGCGTGGTTCATGACCCAGGCGATGCCATAGACATCGCTGCGCTGGATGCCATAGCGGAGCGGGCCGAGGCGCATGGGACGCAAGGCCGCGCCCTCACGCGGGATGGCCTGGGCAAAATCCCAGAGCACGGGAAAAAAGAAGTGGAGCGTACCCAACGCCGCCGTAAAGAGGCCGGCGATGGTCAGGCAGGGCAAAAGCAGGGTAGTGGGCATGGCGGAACGTTTGGCTGCGCAGGCGGGTGTGCTTTTGGGTCCTCTGCGAATATGCTCCATTCTAGCACAACTTGGCTGCAACCTTTTGTCGCGACCTGCGTAATGATGGATGAACCCAAATTTGCTGGACAACATTCGTGAGCGCGAGATTGTTGAGGAGGTAATAGATATGGAAAAGCTTGCAGAGAGCGCCACGCCGGCCACCGCCAACCAGACAAACGAGTCCGGCGCAAGCCGCATGGGACAGGCGGGGCCGACCCAAGCTGAGACAGCCACGGAGCAGCCTGTATCGCCGCAGCCCACGACCACCGGCCGGCGGATGCTCTTCCGCCACCCAGTTCACCGCATCTTGGGCGGCGTGTGTGGCGGTCTGGCGGACCTAATGGACTGGGCCCCCGCGCTGGTGCGCATTCTCTGGGTAGTGGCGACGTTGGCGACGGGCGGCGGCGGTATCCTCGCCTATGTGGCCTTGTGGATTCTGCTGCCTGTGGGCACCGCCGAGGGCGGCCAGCAGCGCCCGCCGGCCCTGGAGCTGAACGAGCGCAACCTCGGACGGGCCGCCTTTCTGCTGATCGGGCTGGGTATCCTCTGGCTGCTGGCGAACATCGGCATCCTGCCTTGGCTGTGGAGCAGCTTCTGGCGCGTTGTGGGCATCGTCTTCTGGCCGGCTCTGCTGATCGGCGCGGGATATTTGCTGCTGCGCTATACTGGGCGCGGGGAGTGGAGCTTCAATTGGCAGTCGGCGCGTGACCGGGCCAAGGGGGAGTTGAACGGGCGAATGCCGACTAAGGACCAGATGAAGGCGGGCCTGCGCCGGGCGCGTGCGAGCTTTCCGCTCAAGCGCAGCCGCACCGACCGCATCTTCATGGGCGTCTGTGGCGGCATCGGCCAGCGACTTGGCATTGACGCAAACCTAGTGCGCCTGATCTGGGCGGCCTTCAGCGTGGGCAGCATCGGGATGGGCGTGCTGATCTATGTGCTCGCCGGCCTGTTGCTGCCTGAGGAGCCGGTGACGGCTTTGAACCAGTACACCAACGGCGAGCAAGACGTACAGGTGATTGATGTCCGCGCCACCCATGTCTAGCGGGTTGTCAAGCGCCTGACGATATCCGGGGATCGGGTTCGAGGGCATCAGCTTCAGAGGATAAGGTAAGGCCACAGGCCGGCGATCTAAAATCGCCGGCCTGTGCGCGTCCGGCGTGGGATGGCGTATAATGGCGCAGACGAGCCTGTGCCATGTCAAGCGCTATTGAACCTAAGCTTCAGAGGATGAGGAGCAGACTGTGGGCAAGACAGGGTATCTTCTGATCGGCGGGCTGGTGGGCGCAGCGGCGGCAGCGGTCTACAGCTATCTCTTTGCGCCCGCCCGCGGCACGACCTTCGACAGCCACTATCGCTCGCGCTGGGACTGGGCCGTGGAGGAAGGCAACCGCGCCGCCGACGCCCACGAGCGCGAGCTGCGCCGCCAATTCGAGCTGGCTAAACAGGGGGTAGGCAGTGGGGAATAGGGTCGTCGTAGCTGCGGTATCCTTACCGCAGCTACAATTGAACTGCCACGATTGCGGGCATCCACAAGGGATGCCCCGATTGCCTACTCCCCCCCAGGCCACCGGACTAGGGGAAGGCTGGTTTCGGCTTCGATGGCAAGCAGGCGATTGTATTTTGCCAGGCGTTCGGATTGGGTGATGGAGCCGACCTTGATCTGGTCGCCGGCCCAGCCCACAGCCAGGTCGGCCAGCCAGTTGTCCTCGGTCTCGCCGCTGCGTGCGCTGATGGTGACGCGCCACCCCGCGGCGCGGGCCAGGCGATAGGCCTCGGCGGCCTCGGTCAATGTCCCGATTTGGTTGACCTTGAGCAGCAGCGCATCGGCGGCCTCCAGCTCAATGGCGCGGCGGATGCGCTCTGGGTTGGTGCAAAGTAGATCGTCGCCCAGCACCAGGGCGCGGCCGCCAATGCTCCTGCGCAGGAGCGGCCAGTGCGCCCAATCATCTTCAGCCAGCCCATCCTCCACACTCACGATTGGGTACCGGTCGAGCCAGCCCAGGATGGTTTCGACCATCGCCCGGCTCTCCAGGGCACGGCCGTCCAGGTGATATTTCCCCCCTTGATAAAAGTGACTGGAGGCCACATCAATCGCCAGGGCGACCTCGCGGCCCGGTGTAAAGCCTGCGGCTTCAATGGCGGCGATTGCATCATCGAGCATGGCCGCGGCGCTGGCGAAGGGCGGCGCTAGCCCACCTTCATCCGCGGTGAGGGCGCGCATGGCATATTTGCGCGCGCAGAGTTCCGCCGCGGCCTGAAAGACGGCATAGGTGGTCGCTAGCGCCTCGTCTATGGTGCGCGCCGCCGCCGGCGCCACCAGCACGTCCTGGATCGGCACCTGGCCGCCGGCGTGTTTGCCGCCGCTGAAGAGGTTGATGGTGGGCCGGGGCAGGGTGCGCAGCGGCGCATGGCTGCCCGCGGGCGCGCCGGCCAGGAGGTCGGCAAAGTGCTGGTAGAGCGGGATGCCCTGCGCGGCGGCCTGCGCGCGGGCAAAGGCCAGCGAGACGGCCAAGATGGCGTTGGCGCCTAACCGGGACTTGTTGGGCGTACCGTCCAGCGCCAGCATGGCCTGGTCCAATGCGGCTTGGTCGGCAAAGTCCTGGCCGGCTAGGGTCTGCTGGAGGTCCTGGTTGATGTGGGCGACCGCCTTGCGGCAGCCCAGGCCTCGGTAGCGGCGGGGGTCGCCGTCGCGCAGTTCCAGGGCCTCGGCTGCGCCGGTGGACGCGCCGGAGGGAACCGAGACGGCAGCGGATACGCCGCTGTCCAGGGTACAGGTGCATTGGACGGTCGGGCGGCCCCGGCTATCCAGAATTTCCAGGGCGGTCAGGCGAGCGATAGTGGGCATTGCTCCTCGGTGATCGTTCTTTCTTGTATCGGGCACACCCCAGGCAATTATGCCATGAGCCTTCTGGCCAGCGCTTGGGATTCCGCCATGTTGTCATGGGCCACGGCGGCTAATCGGGCGAAGGTCCACAGCCGCACCCGTTCTAGATCCACATCGAGTAAATCCGCAAAACGGCGGATGGTTTCATGTGGGTTGGCGCGTAATCGCTCTTCGCAGTTGAGCAGGTGTTGGGTGGCATCGTATGCAGGATCGCCAACAAAGGGCTTTGGATCAATCACCAGCCAGGGTTCGCGTTGGGCAGCCAGGACATTGCCTGCATGTAAATCCGTCGCCAGCAACACTTCACGAGGGGTCGTGTTGACCAGTTCTTCGAGGATGGTTAAGCCTTCCTGCGCGAGTCCTGCGTCCGGCCACTGCTCCGCTTGCTCGAGCGCTTCTTGGCTCCATGCGGCGATCATGGATGACAAGGGCCGGAAGGGATGCGGATGCGCGGGCACACGCCACAATCTGCGTAAAAGGCCCGCTATCACAACATCTTGTTCAGGCTCGGGGAGCCGGCGCAGGGGCGTGCCGGGCCGGCACTGTTCCAGCAGCATGGCATTCAACTCGCTATCGGCCTCGAACACCCAAACCGTCGGATCGCCCTCCCAAAACAATAGGCCCTCCAATTCATGTTCGGCTTCCATGTGCGGCAGGCCCACCTTGAGGATAGCCGCTGTGCCGTCACGCCGGAGACAGGGCGCTACCCAGGAACAACTCACCTCTTCTGAGATGGGCGGGCCAAGGGTCAGAGACCACCGTTGGCGGAGGTCAAGAACGGCGCTAGGCAGTCGAGCAAGCCAGTCTTGACCCTCTGGGGTATTACGGCAACTCGCCGCGAGCGGCTCCGGGATCGGGAATCCATTCATGCAAGGTATCTCTGCAAAATCACATCCGACGCTGTGAAGCAACCTCGCCGGGGAATATCAAAGCAAATGGGTAAGGCATACCGATCGAGAGATACCAATAGCACTACCGTAGGTATCGTACCACCCGCCGGCACAATACACATGGACAAGTTCTCACCTATCTGCCTTCTTAAGCTGAGACCTTGTCTAGGAAATGGTCAACCAACTTATTCACCCGTACCGGCGGCGCGGCCATGAGCGCGACGGCGGCCTGCTGCTGGCGGGCGCGCTCTTCCGGCGAGAGGTATTCCAGCGGCGAGCGACCGGCCACGCGCGCCAGCAGGCAGGCCAGCGTATGGCGCACTGCGTGGGCTTCCAGGTCGCCGGCCCAGGGCAAGGGTGCAACCTGGTCTATGTAGGTCTGCCAGTAGCGTTTGGCCGCGGCGGCAAATGCCTGCCGGTGGGCGGGCAGGTGATGGGCTTTGCTCAACAGATGGGTCAGCGAGAAGCCCAGGTCAAAGGCCGGGTCGCCCCAGTGGATCACCTCATGGTCGAGCAGCACCAACTGCCCCTGGTGGATCAGCACGTTTTTGGGGCTATAGTCGCCGTGGACCAGCGTCAGCGTGCGGCTGCGGGTTCTCTCCATCAGGTCATGCAGAAACGGGGCTGCGGCAGGGACCTGGCCGGCGCTGTAGCCATAGTATGGCTCCAGCCGCAGCGACTCGAAGAAGCTGCGGTCGGCGAAGACGGGGGCCAGCTCGGCGCGCCGTGCATAGGCGCCGCTATGAAGCGTTGCCAGCAGATGGCCGAACTGGATCACATGATCCTCGTCCACCTGGCCCGCCAGCAGGAGCGTCTTCCAGTTGGCGTGGGGCCGGGGCACGGCCTGCATGGCGATCAGGTGCGCGGTATAGTCCTCAAAGACTAGGGGGGGGATGGTCCCCGGCGGCGCCAGCTCGACCAGCCAGCGCAGCCCCAACGCCTCCCGGTGGACTCGTTCGGGGCTGCTGAACCAATCCACCGGCACGCGCAGCTTGGCGAGCGCCTGTTTCAGCACCCATGCTTCGCCGGTAGCGCGCTCCACCCAGACGGTGCGGTTGGAGACGCCGCCGGCGAGGACGCGCAGGCTGGGCGTCTCGTCAGGCCGAATGTGGCCGGCCTGGCGCAAGTAGGCCAGCAGCGCCGCAGGCTGCTCGATGTCGAGGGTAGTTAGGTCAAGGGAAGTGTCCATAGGCAAGCGGAAAGGGTTATCGCGTCCCCAGCCGGCAATTGGCCTGCGCCAGCACGGTGCGGTTCACAACATGGTCGGGCGTCTGTCCCTGAAGCGCCTGGCGCACATGGCGGGCTGCCTTTTCTTGCAGGTCGGCAATGGCGGACTCGGAGTAAAAGGCGGCGTGGGGGGTGGCGATGACATTCTCCAGCCCCAGCAGCGGGTGGTCGGGCGGCGGCGGCTCCTGGCTCAACACGTCCAGGGCTGCGCCGGCGATCCAGCCTTCGCGCAGCGCCTGGAGCAGCGCGGCCTCGTCCACCACGGCGCCACGCGCCGTGTTGATCAGGTAGGCGCTGGGCTTCATGGCGCGCAGCGCGTGCGCGTCGATCAAGCCGCGGGTGGCGGGCGTCAACGGGACGTGGAGCGATACATAGTCGGACTGGGCCAACAGTGTGTGCAGGTCGTTGACAACGGTGACATAGGGCGGCGCGGCGGCGGGCGTGAGCCGGGGCGTGTAGGCGGCGACGGCCAGCCCCAAGGCATGGGCCTTCTGCGCCACAGTGCGGGCGATGTTGCCAAAGCCCACCAGCCCCAAGAGCTGGCCGCGCAGCCGGGGCATGGGCCGCCCGGCCTGAAGGTTCCAAATGCCCTGGCGTGTGGCGGCAGCGAACTGGACAACGCGGCGGGCGCAGGCCAGCAGCAGCGCCAGGGTATGGTCGGCTACTTCCTCCAGGCAAAAGTCCGGCACATTGGTCACGACAATGCCCAGCCGCGTGGCATGTTCGACCGGAATGTTGTCCAGGCCAATGCCATAGCGGCTGACGATCCGGCAGCGGGGAGCCGCGTCCAGCAGATCGGTCGGCACCTGGCGCCAGCAGGTGAGGATAGCGTCGGTCTGGGGCGCGAGGGCCAGCATCCCGTCTTTGTCGGGTGGGGCGACGAGCACTGCGGCGTCTACCTCGGCCAGCAGACGTCTTTCGATGTCCAGCGTGAGCCAGGCATAGTCGGTGACAAGCACGTAGTAGGCGGGCATGGGTTTCGCCGGCAGCAAGCCTAGTTGAGCGACAGATGATGGTTGAACGGGTTGCGCCGCCATTGTACACCAGACGAGCGCATCGGCGAAGGCGGCAGGGGTTAGTTGGGCAGGGGCGCGCCAGGCCCGCTGAAGAGACCTGCCGGCGCAGAGTCGGGCGCGAGCAGGCGCAGGGCGCGCGGCACAATGGAGGTCGCAAACGGGGTCAATCCCACCGGCTCCCCATCCAGATGATAGTCGAGCGGCGGTATGGTAGTGACCGAGATGGTCCGGCCCTGGGTCCAGATGACGTTCGGATGGTTGCGGTGCAGCTCCCGGCTGATGTCCACCATATAGCGCATGACTGTGGGCCAGTCTCGTCCCTGAAAGAGCCAGACTTCAAAGAGGCCGTCGTCCAGCACGGCGGTGGCGTTGAGCCGCAGCTCACCGCCGGCAAAGAGGCGGCAGTTGCTGACGTTGACCAGCACAAAGTCGCCCTCAAAGCGCCGGTCGTCCACGGTAATGATCGCCTCCACCCCCTGGAATTGGGGCAGGACCATGAGAAAACGGGCCGCATAGCCTGCCGGGCCGAGCCGCTTGAACCAAAGGGGGCGCGGCTCGATCTGGCGCACGGCAAAGCTGTCAATACCGGCGCTGGCCCAAAGCAGCCAGTGGCGGCCATCTTCGCAGACGCCCACATCCATCACCTGAATGCGGCCGCGAGCGAGCGCGTGGGAGACTTCCACGAGCCAGTTGGATTGGAGCAGGTTCGGACGGGCCAATCCCAGCTCACGGGCAAAGGAGTTGGCGGTGCCAACCGGCAGCGGGGCCAGCGCTGTCTCGCTGTGGATCAGCCCGTTGGCGACTTCGTTGAGGGTGCCGTCGCCGCCGGCGGCAAAGACCAACCCATGACCGGCCTCGGCGGCAGCGCGCGCCAACTCGGTGGCATGGCCTGTGCTGCGGGTAGATTGGATATGGACGGTCCAGCCGCGTGCGGTCCAGAAGCGAGCAAAGCGGTCAATGGCGGTGCGCCAATCCCAAAAGCCGGCGACCGGATTGTAGATCAGGGTAGCGTCGGTAGATGTTAGGCCCATGCGGCGAGCGTTGCGGCTCCATTCTAGCCCCAGAGAGCAACCAGGACATGGCCGATTTGCCGGCCCTGCAGGATGCGAACGATCTCCGGCTCCAATGTGTCGAGCGTGACCACGCGATTGATACGCTCCAGCCCTGCGACCCGCCAGGGGCCGGCCAGCTTCTCCCAGATGCGCCGCCTGGTTTCCAGACTGCAATTGGCGCTATCCACCCCCAACAGGCTCACCCCGCGCAAAATAAAGGGATAGACCGTCAACGGTAGATCGGGGGAGGCGGCGTTGCCACAGGCGGCAACCGCGCCGCCGATCCGGGCGGCCTTGATGGCTGTGGCGAGAATGGGGCCGCCAACGGTGTCAATTCCCCCGGCCCAGCGCTGGCTGAGTAGGGGCTTGGCCGGCTCCGCCTCCAGTTCCCGGCGGTCTATGACCTCAGCCGCGCCCAGCTCTCGCAGCCAGCTCGCCTGGTCGAGCTTGCCTGTCGCCGCCACGCAGCGAAAGCCTGTATGGGCCAGCAGCGCAACCGCCAGGCTGCCCACGCCCCCGGTCGCGCCCGTCACCAGAACATCGCCGTGGCCGGGCGCCAGCCCGGCATCCAGCAGCCGCTGGAGGGCCAATGCGGCGGTGAAGCCTGCCGTGCCCCACATCATGCTGGTTTCGAGGCTCAAACCAGGGGGCAGCGGCAGCACCCAGCCTGCGGGGACGCGAATGTACTGGCCGAAGCCGCCGGCGGTATTTTGGCCCAGGTCATAGCCGCTCACCAGCACCGGGTCGCCTGGCCGGAACGCCGGGTCCTTGCTCGCCGCGACCGTACCGGCGGCGTCAATGCCGGGCGTGTGGGGAAAGGCGCGGGTGACGCCGCGGTGGCCGCTGGCCGAAAGGGCATCTTTGTAGTTGAGCGATGAGTAGCGCACCTGGATCAGCACATCGCCGGGGGGCAGGTCGTCTATTGTGCGCGTTTCAAGGCGGCGCTCGACGCCATCGCCGGCAGTGCGCACCACCAGGGCGCGAAAGGAAAGCCGGCTCATTTCTGCGTCTGTCCTGGATGCATCGGTTTGAGCAGTATCGCCCTCGCCGATCTCGTGAGTCGTCTTATTCACAAGCGTTCGTCTTCACAAGCGTTCGTCAACTGAAGTGACTGACGGGTCCGGTAGGCCAATCATACGGGAATCCTGGCAGATCGCCAATTGTTCTCGATCCGCCAGGCAGAATCGCCGCCTGCCTGCACTATAATAGACTGCTGGGAATGGACTGCTGGGTAGCCGTCCGGTAGGGCAACGGGCGTTGAGGCTGGCTGCAAGAGTATCTATGGTTTTTCTTCGAGAAAGGAACCTCCTTTGTTTTTAGGTCATTTTGCGGTGGCCGCGGCCACCAAACCTGCCGCACCGCGGGCGCCGGTCTGGGTGCTCTTCGTGGCATCCCAGCTTCTCGACGTGCTCTTTTTGCCGCTCGTGGCGCTCGGCATCGAGTCCATTGAGCCTGCCGGCTATGGTCAATCCACCATCCATGCCTACTACACCCATTCGTTGGTGGGGGCGCTGCTCATCTCCGCGGGCGCTTATTGGCTGGGCAAACGCGTTTGGCAGACGAGCAGGGTGGCTTGGACCCTGGCGGCGCTGACCTTCTCCCACTGGCCGCTCGACCTGCTGGTTCACCGCCAAGATATGCCGATCCTGCCCGGCAACCTGGGCGGGCTGCCATTGCTGGGCTTTGGCCTGTGGGACTATGCTTGGCTGGTCTTTGGGCTGGAGCTGGCCCTGGCGCTGGCCGGACTGATCATCTACACGCTTTGGGCCAGGCGCACCGCCCAGCCGGGCCGGCGCTGGTATCTAGGGCCGGCCATTGTTGCGGCGCTCTTTATCCTCTTCATCGCCATGGACCATCCGCAGTTGCCGCAGGCTTGAGCAGCGCCATTTGGGGCGCAGGCTGCTTTGCGCCGCTCACGCGCCGGTAGTGCATCCATCAGGAACGCGTTAGTACGAGGGGTAGATAAAGGCGTCGGTGCGCGGAAAGAGGATGTTGAGCAGCAGCCGCCACTCGCCAGACACATTCACATCGGGATAGGCATGGCGCAACTCCTCCAGCGTGCGATGGCCCAGGAAGAGCGGCACAAAGGCCATGAGCGGCAGGGACACATCCGCCGGCTCGCTCCTAGGCTGCGGCGTGACCTCAATCAGCCGCCCGTCCTCGAAGCGCAAGGCCAGCCCTTCCCGGTAAAAGCTGAGGCGAACCGTGCGGGTCAGGCCGGCAAAGAGCGACGACGCCAGCCGTTCCTCCAGCGTGGGCGCAACGCCGCGCAGCAGCGCAGCCACGTCGGGGAGATAGATCTGCCAGGCGTAGACGCCCTGGTCGGCTGCGCCCAATGCCTTTGCCAACAGCACCAGATCACTCTGGGTGGGCAGGTTGAGCCGGATGAAGGGCTGGCCGGCGGCCGCGGCCTGGCCCCGCAGGTGGTGGAGCAGGGTAAGACCGGCATCGTAGCGCAGGCGAGACACTTCGTCCACAACCAGCTCACGTCCGAAGTGGAACTCAGGCAGGCGCGCATAGCCGGCGATGGCGCCGCTTGCATCGCAGATGACGAGCGTCTGGCGCGATGTGGCGTGGGGGGTAGTATAGGGTTCCAGCAGATAGCGCCAGGTCGCCGCATCGCGCACGGCGTGGATCGCCAGCGGGCGCGCTGCCTCCTCGTAGAGCGCCTGGAGAGTGGGCAGGTCGTCGAGTGTAGCGGCGCGCACCGTATAGGTCCTCTCTTCCGCGCTCGGTGTGGGGAGGTCGGGGACCTGGTGCAGCTCCAGCCGCCATCCCCCCTCCAGCGGCAGCGCGTACTCATAGCCGAACTGGCGATAGTAGAAGGGGATGCCCTGGATGCAGGAGAGCAGGCAGCCGCGGGCGCGCAGCCGCTCTTTGAAATAGGCTACCTGGCTCCGTACCAAGCCCTGGCCGCGCCGATCGGCCGCGGTGCCAACCACGCCCATCTCGCCCACGGGCAGCTCGACGCAGCCGTAGCGCCAGGTCCACGGGATGAGACAGAGGGCCGAGACGATCCGGCCCTGGGCATCCTCGACAAAGACCTGGTCGGCGGGCGTCATATAGGGGTGGCGCTCCAGCAGGCTCGCCATCATCCGGCCCACGGCGGCGTCAAAGATGGTTGTCTGGAATTCGGCCACCCGGGCCATGTCCTCGCTGCCTGCGGGAGTCCGCAGGGTGAAGCCATTGCCAAGAGGTTGTGTATAAGGGGGATTGGGCGTCTCGGTCATCTTGGGTTGGCTCAAGCGTTCTCCTTAATGGGGACTGGGGTGCGCATGGCGGATGGATGGGGCTGCTCCTTGCTGCGCGCCCACGCCTTTTCCAACTCTGCGGCGACCAGCACCAGGGCGCTGATCGCGACACAGAGCAATAGATCACCCCAGGCCAGCGGCTCGGTCGCCAGGAAGAGCTGGAGCCAGGGCAAATAGATGGCGGCCAACTGCAAACCGGCCACAGCCGCCATCAGACCCAGCAGCGGGCGGTTGGAAAGCGGGTTAACCCGCCAGATCGGCTCGGCGCCGGCGCGCGTGCCAGCCGCCTGCCAGAGCTGGGCAAAGGCCAGCGTCGTAAAGGCGAGGGTGCGCCAGTCGTCGTGGCCTGTGGTCCAGTGGTAGAGGGCCATGGCAAAGCTGACGGCGCCGATGACCAGCCCCATGCGCACAATGTGGCTGCCGACCCCCTGGCTAAAGAGGCCGGCCTGGGGCGAGAAGGGCGGGCGGCGCATAATGTTGCGCTCCGGCGGCTCCAGCCCCAGACCGATGCCCAACAGGCCGTCGGTCAAGAGGTTGAGCCAGAGCAGTTGCAGCGGCAGCAGCGGCGTTGGCATCCCGACCGCCACACCGGCCAGCATGACAGCGATTTTACCAATGTTGCCGGCAATGGAAAACTTGATGAACTTGCGCAGATTGTCGAAGATGGTGCGCCCCTCTTCGATGGCGGCGACGATGGTGGCAAAGTTGTCGTCCTGGAGCACCATCTCCGCCGACTCTTTGGCAACGTCGGTGCCGGTGATGCCCATCGCGACGCCGATGTCAGCCTGCTTGAGGGCGGGCGCATCGTTGACGCCGTCGCCGGTCATCGCTACGATCTCGCCCTTCGCCTGGAGCGCCTTGACGATCCGCAGCTTATGCTCCGGGGCGACGCGTGCAAAGACCGAGACCCGATTGACCACTGCTTCCAGCGCGGCGTCGTCCATTGCCTCGACCTGGACGCCGGTCAGCGCCTGGCTATCGGGGTGAGCAATGCCCAGCTCACGGGCGATGTGAAGCGCAGTCAGCGGGTGGTCGCCGGTGATCATGATAGGCCGGATGCCGGCTTCCAGGCTGCGGGCCACGGCCTCCTTCACCTCTGGCCGAGGTGGATCCATGATACCCACCATCCCCACAAAGACCAAATCACATTCAACTGGCCTCTCATCCGCGGTGAGGGGCCGGTACGCCACGCCCAGCACGCGCATTCCATTCTCGGCCAGGCTGCGGTTGGCCTCCTCGATGCGGCGGCGATACGCTTCGTCCAGGGGGATGACCCGGTCATCGAGCCAGACGCCGGCAGCGAGGTCCAGCAGGCCATCCACGCTGCCTTTGGTAAAGGCGATGCGCTCCCCCTCGCCCATTGGGAAGGGGAGCAGCGCTCCCGGCTGATGAACGGTCGTCATGCGCTTGCGCTCGGAGTCGAAGGGCAGCTCGTCCAGCCGGGGCATCTCTTGCTCGATGGTCTCCTTGAAGAGGCCGAAGCGGGCCGCGGCGACTACCAGCGCGCCTTCGGTCGGGTCGCCGACCGCATGAAAGCGGCGACCTGTGTCGCGCTGCTCGGCGACCAGTTGCGCGTCGTTGCAGAGCGCGCCGCCCAGCAGGAGCAGGCGAATGGCAGGGTGGGCGGCGGTTGACTCCTCGCTCAGTGGCGCGCCGTTGGCGAAGCGGGCCTGGCCGGCGCCGGTCAGCTCCTCATCCAGGTCGAGCCGGTGGCCGCCCACATCCAGCACTGTCACGGTCATGCGGTTCTCGGTAAGCGTGCCGGTCTTGTCAGAGCAGATGACCGTGACCGAGCCGAGGGTCTCGACGGCAGGGAGGCGGCGAACCAGCGCCTGCCGCGCCAGCATCCGCCGCGCGCCCAGCGCCAGCGTGATCGTGACCACCGCGGGCAGCCCCTCCGGCACCACGGCCACGGCCACACTGACGCCGGTCAAAAAGACATCCACCAAGGGTTGCCCACGCCAGAGACCGGCCAGCCCGACGAGGAGTGCGGTGGCGATGCCGCCCAGCGCCAGCCACTTGCCGGCCTGGTCCAGCCGCCGCTGGAGCGGGGTCTGCTCTCGCTCTTGGGACTGGAGCAGCCCGGCGATGCGGCCCAGCTCGGTCTCCATGCCGGTAGCGACCACCAGCCCGGCCCCGCGGCCATAGGTGACGGTCGAACCCATGTAGGCCATGTTGCGCCGGTCGCCCAGGGGAAGGTCTGCCTGG
>DATLZJ010000049.1:0-5104 GCA_035574055.1 Caldilineaceae bacterium | reverse complement strand
CAGGCCGCGCCGCCGAGGCGCTCCCGATCCTTGACGAGATGGAACAGCGCCTGGAGGCCACCGGCAACGAGCGCGACGATTATACCTACATCTTGGGGCTACGCGGGCTGGCTTCCCTGGAAGCCGGCGATATAGACGCCGGCATCCGCGCCTTTGAGCAGGTCATCGAGCTTGGCGGGGCCTACGCCCAACATCTGCACCTGCTCTATGGACGCCTCGTACATTTGGGCCGCTATGAGGACGCGCTACGCTTCATCGCCCAGGACATGGCGCGCCCCATGCGCGCCAAATTCTGGCGGGCCGTCGCCCTCCGCCATCAAGGCGAGACGAGCCGCTCTCGCCGGCTCCTGGAGGAGATCGTCCATACCGACATCAGCAAGATGGACCAGCCCAGCGTCGTCGAGTATCTGCTGGCCCATTACTACTTGGGCGACGAAGGGGGAGAGGGCCTCGAGATCGCGCTGCGCGCCCTCCAGGAGCAGCCATCCCCCTCCTGGCTGCTGTTCTTCCTGACAGGTCTGGGTTGGGCGGTACGCGGCGACCTGCGCACGGCTAGGAGCAACTTCCAACTGGCCGTTACCCAGCGCAAGTCGCTTGCCGAGGGCAAGCTCCTCCCCAACAATTATTGGTTCTTTACCCAAGATGTGCTCAAGCCGGAGCACCTTGATTCACTCCGCCGCTACTTTGAAGGCGCAGAAGCCAAGAGCGCAGAGGAGCCGCCGAGCGCATGAACAGCGACGCCTTGACCCCACTGGACGCGACGCCCATTGCCGAAAGATCCCTGGAGGCCCGCGCCGGCCTGCGCGAGTGGATGGAGTTCGCCCATCACCTCGCCGCCCTCAGCGCCGAACCCATCAGGCGCTACTTTCGGGCCGGCATCACGGTGGAGCTAAAGGATGACCTCTCGCCCGTGACGATTGCCGACCGGCAGGCCGAAGAGGTCATGCGTGAGGCCATCCTACGCGCCTACCCGGACCACGGTATCCTGGGCGAGGAGTTCGGCCATCACCGGCCCGACGCCGACTATCAATGGGTGTTGGACCCGATTGACGGCACCAAGAGCTATATTAGCGGCAGCTTTCTCTTCGGCACGCTCATCGCCCTCGTCTATCGAGGCCGGCCCATCCTCGGCGTGATTCACCAGCCGCTGCTGGGGGACTTCCTGATCGGCGACGGCGCGCACGCCTGGCTCAACGGTCGCCCGGTCTCGGTGCGCCCCTGCCGGCGGGTCGAGGATGCGGTGATGCTCAACACCTCGCACTGGAACGTCTTCAACCACCAGGACGGCGCCGCCTTCGAGGCGTTGAGCCGCCGCGTCCAGCGTTACCACAATTGGGGCGACTGCCACGGCTACTATCTGGTAGCCGTGGGCGGCGCCGACATCATGACCGACCCGATCCTCAACACGTGGGACTTGATGGCGCTGATCCCCATCATCGAAGGCGCGGGCGGACGGATCACCGACTGGCAAGGGCGCGACCCCATCGGCGGCAGCGGCGCCGTGGCGACGGGCGGCGCGATCCACGACGCAGTGATCCGGCTGCTCAACCCCACGCTCCAGGCGCCCTCCTCGCCGGCCTGAGCAGGCGCTGCCAAGCAGCAGCCTATCGCGGCAAAAAAGACTGCATCCTCGTGCCCAAAGCGTTCCCTGTCGTGTTCCTGATACGCGGCCGGTATGCAAAGTAGATATGGCCGGAGGAGGACCGCCGCCAGGTTGCTTGCGCCATGCGCGGTCGGGCGGCTGCGCGCAGCCGCCCGGAAGGTTCTCGCGCTGTTACATTGTCCACGCGCTGCGGCAGTGGATAGAGCGGATACTCCCCTATGGTCGCATGTAGAGGAACCAATAGCGGTCCGGCGGGTAGATGTGCTTCACCCGCGGGTCCCAAATGAACTCGCTTCCCTGGGCGATCATGCGGATGCGCCGGTCCACCCCGCGCAGGGCTTCGGCCAGGTCCTGGGGCAAGTTGTCGCCCACTTGCTTGAGGATCTCCTCGATGCGCTGGCGATTGCGCATCTCGAAGGGAAACTCCGTGCGGCAGCGACGGGGGTCATCGGAGCACTCGGTCAGAAACCACTTGAGACTATCCAGCCGCGCCTTGATTTCTCGGTAGAGCCGTTGATGAAAGCGGGTCTTGTAGCTGTAGATGGTCGCGTCTGCCTTGCGTTGGGCTGCGTCCAGCCGCTCCTGTTGCTCAGGGGTCAGTATCTCACGCTCGCCTTGCAGCCTGTGAAGCCGCGCCAATAGATCGCCGCCGGTCATCCGGATCTTTTCGTCGCCGGTCGAGCCGCGCACAATCACCGTGCGATACAGCTCATCGCTGATGATATAGTCCTCCAACTCCGCGACCTCAGCTTCGGCGGTCTCTAGATCGGTGATCGGATTCTCGGCCACTAGATAACTCATGCCACCACTCATAATCGTCTCCTACTAGCTCCTTTCAGCCTTCAGCAAGGCTGTTGCTCGATTGTCAGCCGGCCTAGCTCTTGATCATCGCTGCCGTATCCAGCCAGAGCGTGACCGGCCCATCATTGACCAGGGCGACGGCCATGTGGGCCTGGAACACGCCTTGGGCGACCGGCGCGCCTTCTGCCTCCAGCAGTTGGCAGAAACGCCGGTAGAGCGGCTCGGCGTGTTCGGGCGGCGCGGCATCGGTGAAGCTCGGTCGCCGGCCCTTACGCATGTCGGCATAGAGGGTGAACTGGCTCACGGCCAGCACCGCGCCGCCGACATCGGCCAGCGCCAGATTCATCTTCCCCGCTTCGTCCTCAAAGACGCGCAGCCCTGCGATCTTGTGAGCCAGATAGGCTGCTTCCGCCTCGCCATCGTCGGGCGCGATCCCTAGCAACACGAGAAAGCCCCGCCCGATGCGGCTAACCACCTCCCCGTTGACCTGCACGCTTGCCTCTGTCACCCGCTGCACGACTGCCCGCATGGACTCTCCACGAAAATCCTTCTATTATGTCAATAAATTCATCCTTGACAACCAGAACGTTTGTTCTTATACTGGATGTATGCGCTTCAAGGTTGCACCCGATGCCTATCAAAAGTTGAGCCTGCTCGGCGACGCGACCCGCTTCGAGCCTGCCGGCGCGCAGCCTATCGAGGAAACCGCCTCGCCGCCGGCCCGCACGCCTAAGCCGCTACCCTGCATCTCCGAGGTCGCGACCCCAGCCGGCAAAAAGCCGGTGCTCAAGGCCATGATGACCACCGCTTGCGAGCGCAACTGCTACTATTGCCCCTTCCGGGCCGGTCGCAACCAAACCCGGCGCATCACCTTCACCCCTGATGAGATGGCCTCCACCCACATAGCTTTGAGCAACGCCGGTCTCACCCAGGGCCTCTTTCTCTCGTCCGGCATCATCAAAGGCAGCGTCACTACCCAAGACAAGATTATAGACGCCGCTGAGATCATAAGACGTAAATACAACTACCGGGGGTATCTTCACCTCAAGATTATGCCCGGCGCCGAGTATGACCAGATCCGCCGGGCCATGCAGTTGGCCGACCGGGTGTCCGTCAATCTGGAAGGGCCGACTGCCGAACGGCTGGCGGCGCTGGCGCCCAAGAAAGACTACTGGAGCGAGCTGATCACCCGCCTCCAGTGGATCGGCCAGATCAAGCGCAGCGAGGGGCTGCGCACGAGCGTCGTCACCCAGTTTGTTGTCGGGGCCGTCGGCGATACCGACCTGGAGCTGTTGCAGATCAGCGAGCAGCTTTACCGCCAATTTGGGCTGCGGCGGAGCTATTACTCCGCCTTCCATCCCGTCGAGGGCACCCCCTTTGATCACCTCGCCGCCGTCTCGCCCATGCGCCAATTCCGGCTCTACCAAGCCAGCTTCCTGCTGCGCGATTATGGCTGGAGCGTCGAGGATTTACCCTTCCAGGCGGACACCAACCTACCGCTGGCCCAAGACCCCAAACAGGCCTGGGCAGAAGCGCATCTGCGCCACGCGCCGGTCGAGCTAAATCGGGCCGGACGCCAGGAGTTGCTGCGCGTGCCGGGCATCGGCCCCGCCGCCGCCGATGCCATTCTCCAGGCCCGCCGCCACACCAAGCTGCGCGAGCTTTCCCAGTTACGCGGTCTGGGGGTGCGCGAGGTGGGCAAAGCCGCGCCGTACATTCTCCTCAACGGCCGCCCGCCGGTTCGGCAGCTTTCGCTCTTTTAGCCGCTGGCCTGCTCATCCGCCGCCAGCTCATCCACCAGCCAACCCAATAGGGCCGGCTCGACCCAAAGGGCCGTATCAAGCTGGACCGCCTGTGCGCCGACCGCGAGCGCCTGGCGCGCTTGCTCGACACTGTGAATGCCGCCACAGGCGATGAGCGCGCAGGGCAGATGTAGCTCGGCCAGCGCGGCCAAACGATCCAACATAGGCGCAAAGGCCAGCGGGCCATACAGCCCGCCACGGACCAGCGCCCCCGTTCCCCGCACCTGGCCTGGTGCAGCGCCCCGGCTCAATGCCCCCACCGGCGGCTGGCCGACCACCAGCCCGCTGGCGCCGGCCTGTACCAGCGCCGGCCCCCATACAACGGCGGTGGACAATGCCAGCTTCACCCAAACCGGCAGGTCGGCGATGCGCGCCGCCGCCCGCACCATCTGTTGGGCCGTTTCCAGCTCGGTCGTCAGCGGCAGTAGCTCGATGCAGGCCAGCCCCGGCGCGCCGGCCAGCCGCTCGATAACGCGGGCCAAGCCGCGCGGCTCGGCCTCTGCCACCTGCGCAACCACCGGGCAACCCAGCCGCGGCCAGAGCCTGGCGAACTTGCCGAGCGCGCTGCTCAGACCCCGATTCTGGAGACCGGTCTCCAGCACCAACCCGCCCATCGTCTCGGCAATGCGGGGCAGATTCGCGCCGTTGCGGCTTTGCGCCATCAAGGGGCCAACCACCACGGCGCCCGCCTTCTCCAGCGCCAGCCCGCGCGGGGCTGCCTCGCCATAGCCTACAATGCCGCCCGCAACCACTACCGGAAGCTTTACGACAAATCCCTGCTTGTGCCCCGGCGCCAGCTCAATCATCCCGTTATCTCAGCTTCCTGCGGCTAAAAAAAAGGCGTAGTGAGAGCCGGAAGTGGCTGGCTCCCACTACGCGCCGCATCATTCCACAGCCG
>DATLZJ010000048.1:0-9076 GCA_035574055.1 Caldilineaceae bacterium | reverse complement strand
CCGCCGCGCCCGGCTACGAGGCCATGCACCGCCAGTATCGCAACCGGCTGCGCGTGGTCGCCAAACATTGGTCCGAAGCCCGGCTGCGCGAAGAGTTTCTGCCCGCGGAGCGCGCCTGGCTGGAGGGGCTGGCCCCCGGCGGCGAGCAGCTCATTGCCGCCGTCCACCAGGCTTACCTGGACCATCTGCTCGGTCTGGCAGAGATTGCGGGCTGGCGGCAGCGGATTCTCGGCGAGCCGCCGGAGACGGTCGCCATCCTCGCTCAAGTCCTCTTGGCCCTGCGCGCCTTCTACCCGCTGGGCGTCGCTGGACCGGCCGCGCAGAATGGCCCCCTGGCCGGCTTGAGCGAACTGGAGCCGCTGGCCGTGATCCAGGAGCAGCCCTTCCGCTCCGCGCTGCCGCTGGTCGGGCCATGGGTCGCCGGCTTCCGCCAAGCGTGGAACCGGGTCAGCACCGAATGGTATGTCAAGCCGATGATCCAGCAGCAGAGCCGCTTCAACGCCGGGCTGCTGGGCGCGTTGCACCAGAGCCGGCATCGCCAGGAGCGGCTGGCCGCCGTGCTGCTCGAGTATCTGGCCGGCCAGGCGCGGGAGATCAGCGCGCTCAGCCAGGAGCTGGCCGCGCTCAGGGCGCGCGTGCGCGAGCTGGAGCAGCGGGAGCGGCCCTAGTGCGCGTCGTCTTTTTCACCCATACTTTTACGCCCGACTACACCGGCGGCGCCGAAGTCTCTCTCTATCACACCTGTCGCGGCCTCCAGGCGCGCGGGGTGGAGTGTGTGGTGCTCAACGTCGCCGCGCGCCATCCCCACCCCGGCGAAGGCTGGTATGAAGTAGACGGCATTGCGGTGCGCCGCGTCACCCTCTGGACTGGCAAGCAGCGCGGCCATGCCGACCTCTTTGACCCGCGCGTCTTTTTTGCCGTGCGCCGGGAGCTGCGCAAGCTCCGGCCCGACCTGCTCCATGTCCACAATCTGGCCCGCGCCAGCCTGGCCCCCCTGGTCGCCGCCCGGAGCGCCCGCATCCCCACCGTCCTGACTCTCCATGACCTCTGGCTGCTCTGCCCCAACAACATGCGCTACCGGGAGGACGGCACAGTCTGCGACCCGCGGCGCTACCCCGACGGCTGTGGGCGCTGCTTCCGCCGCTATGAGTATTGGGCCGACCTCCCCCACCGCCGCCGCTGGATGATGGCCCTGACCCGCTCGGTTGCCGCCTTGATCTCGCCCAGCCAGGCGCTGATTGACCATCATGTGGCCGTGGGCTACGACCCGGCCCGCTTCCGGCTGGTGCCCTATGGCCTGGCCGAGCCGGAGCCGGTTCCGCCCACCCATGCCGGCGTGCGCAAGGTCTGCGCCACGGCAGCGACACGCCCCACCCTGGCCTTTGCCGGCGGCGGGGTGGAGATCAAGGGCGCGCAGGTCGTGCTGGCGGCCCTGCCGGCGCTGCTGGCGGCCGTCCCCGACCTCCAGCTTGCGGTGGCGGGCGGCGGCGACCCGCAGCGCGTCCAGGCGTACAGCGCCTATGCCCCTGCCGTCCAGGTCTTGGGCAGCGTCCCTTTTCTGGACATGCGCGCCCTCTTCGGGGCAGCGGACCTGACCCTCGTCCCCTCGGTCTGGCCCGAAAACTCGCCGGTGGTCATCTACGAGAACTTCCAGGTCGGCACGCCCGTAGTGGGCAGCGCCATCGGCGGCATCCCTGAGCTGATAGACGAGGGGCGCACCGGCTATCTTTTCGCCCCCGGCGACGCCGGCGCGCTAGCGGCCAAAGTCGCCCATCACTTCAGCCGTCCTGCCTGGGAACGCCGCCGGATGCGCCAGGCTTGCGCGCAAAAGGCCCGCTGCGAGCTGTCGCTGGCGCGCCACCTGGACGGCATCCAGGCGGTCTATGCCGAGGCGCTGGCCGCCGAGAATGGCTAAGAGCCGGGGTGGCTGAGATGCGCGTGCTACATGTCACCCACCAATACGCGCCGGCCATCGGCG
Source organism: Caldilineaceae bacterium (assembly GCA_035574055.1). GTDB lineage: Bacteria > Chloroflexota > Anaerolineae > Caldilineales > Caldilineaceae > QEUY01. The sequence goes on along the minus strand of DATLZJ010000048.1, from coordinate 7,098 downwards.
GCGCGGAGCGGTACATTGTGGGGCTTTCGGAGGAGCTGGCGCGGCGCGGGCATCAGGTTGAGGTCTACACCAGCCGCTCAACCGACTACCGCACTTGGGCCAATGTGCTGCCGCAGGCCGAGGTGATCAACGGGGTGCCGGTGCGCCGCTTTCGCGCCCTGCCCCGCCGCGGCCACACCTGGCGGCTGCTCGAACAGGGGCTGCGCCGCTACTGGCCGGGGCGCTCGCCGCTGGTCGCGCCGCTGATCTTCTATGGCAACGGCCCCCTCTGCCCCGGTCTCTTTACGGCGATGCTGCGCAACGCCGGGCGCTTCGACCTGGTGCATATCAACCAACTCCACTACGCCCACGCTGCCACCGCCTACGCTGCGGCCCGGCTGCGCGGGCTGCCGGTGGTGTTGACCCCCCACATCCACGCCGAGCAGCGCGAGACCTATGATGTGGACTACATGCGCCGTATCCTCCACGGCAGCGAGATTGTCCTGGCCGTCACCCCCGCCGAGCGGGACTTTCTCATCGCCCAAGGCTGCTCGCCCCAAGCCGTTGTCACCGGCGGCAACGGCCTCGACCTGGCCGCCTTTCCGCCCCAAGACCGTGCGGCGGCGCGCGCCTGCTTTGATCTCCCGCCAGATGCCTTTGTCGTGTTATTCTTGGGACGCAAGATCGAATATAAGGGACTGGAGCCGAGCCTGCGCGCCTTTCTGCGCCTGCGCCAGGAGCAACCCAACGCCGTCTTTTTGGCCGTCGGGCCAGAGACCGCCGACTCTGCGGCGCTCTGGCGCACCTACGGCCAGCAACCGGGCATTGTGGTGCGTGGGGCGGTGAGCGACTCGGAACGGCTGGCCGCGCTGGCCGCGTGCGATGTGCTGCTGCTGCCCTCCGGCGGCGAGGCCTTTGGCATTGTCTATCTGGAAGCCTGGGCCTATGCCAAGCCGGTCATCGGCGCGCCCATCCGCGCCGTGGCCGCGCTGATTGACGATGGGCAGGACGGCTTTCTGGTCTCGCCCGGCCAAGTGGAGACGCTGGCGGCGCGGCTGGCCTGGTTAGCTGCCCACCCTGCCGAGGCCCAGGCCATGGGCGCGGCGGGCCAGGCCAAGCTGGAGCGCCGCTACACCACCGCGCGCATCGCCGATATTGTGGAAGGGGCCTATGCCCGCGCCCTCCGCCGCAGCCGTTCGCGGCGCGGTGCATGACGCCCATCTGCCCAGACTCACCCACCAGGAACCGGATTATGCGTGTCTGCCTGATCAATCTCAACTTCATCGCCCAGGACGCCATCGGCCAATGCCTGATCCACCAGCTTCGCTTTCACCGCCGCCGGGGCGATGCAGTGCAGGTCTATACCCAGCATCCGCCCGAAGGCATCCCTGCCGGCCTGGGCGATGCGGTGCAAGTGGTGGAGCCGGCCCGTCTGCTGGCCCGCCGCGACCCGTTCTTTCGCGACGCCGACCTCTATGTCTATCACTATCCGGGCTATTACGAGCTGCTGGAGACCCTCAAAACGCTGGACAAGGGGGCGGCCCTCTTCTACTATCACAACGTCACCCCGCCCGCCCTCTGGGGCGCAGTCGCCGGCCTGGAGGCGCTGGCGCGCGGCCAAGCGGCGGTGCGCAAGCTCGCCCCCTACGCCGACTGGATCGTCACCGTCAGCCCCTTCAACGCCGAAGAGCTGGCCCGCGACCACGGCTGCCCGCCGGAGCATATCCGGGTGCTGCCCCTGGCCGTGCCGCTCGACGCCTTCACCCCCGGCCCGCCCGACCCGGCGCTGGTCAGACGCTATGGGCTGGAGGGTTGCCGCACGATCCTCTTTGTGGGCCGGCTGGCCGGCAACAAGCGGGTGGACCTGCTGGTCGAGGCGCTGCCCCTGGTGCAGCGGGCCATTCCCAACGCCCGGCTGCTGATCGTCGGCGACGACCGCAGCAACCCTGCCTTTGTCGAGATCGCCGCCCAGCTCCGCCGCCGCGCCAAGCAACTTGGCGTCGCCGACCACGTGATCTTTGCAGGACGGGTAGACGACCTGCCCCCCTATTACCGGCTGGCCGATGTCTACGCCAGCGCCAGCCTGCATGAAGGCTTTGGCGTGCCGCTGATCGAGGCCATGGCTTGCGGCGTGCCGGTCGTCGCCAGCCGGGCCACGGCGCACCCCTGGGTGGTGGGCGAAGCCGGCCTGCTCTGTGAGCCGGGCCAGGCCGAGGACCTGGCGGAGAAGATCAGCCAAGTGCTGGCCGATGACCGGCTTCATGGCGAATTGGTGCAGCGCGGGCTGGTGCGGGTGCGCGATTTCTCGTTGGAGCAGTTCAACGCAGGCTGGGCCAAAATTGTGGATGAGGCGACCGCCTGGCTGACGGCCCGGCCCTACCGCCCCGCGGCGCTGCCCTCAGTCGCCGAGCTAGAGGGCCGCCGCGCCTTGCTCGACCTGCCCCTGGCCGAAGAGATTGAGCAGTTGGGCAAAGCCGCCGATGCCGTGCTCCAGCCCTACACCGTTCGCTCGGCCGCGCCCATCGTCGGCCCGCTCATCGCCTGGCTCCGGCGCAACCTGACCTCCCACCTGCGCGAGCCATACCTGGACCCGACCTTGCGCCGCCAGGAGACCTTTAACCTGCTGGTCGTCCATACCCTGCGCCAGGTCAGCCGGCTGCTGGAGCGCGGGCAGCCGCCGGCGTCCGGCTCGACTGACCTCGAAGCTCGCCTCCGGCAATTGGAGGAGCGGCTCGACTCGGTGCTGGAATATCTGGCAGCCCAGCTCGACCGCGCGCAGGAGCTGGACGACCCCGCCGCGCGCGCGGCGGCCTTGGCGGCGCTGCGCCGGGAGATCGACGCGCTGCGCCAAGCCGAGCCGCCATCCACTTGATACTGCGCCTGGACCACGGCCATGCCCATCCGCGGCGAGCATATGCTCGCCGCAACCCTGCCCCGCGGCGCCGTCACCGGCCAGCACACCTTTGCGCTGGCGCTTCACCCGTCTGTCACCCGTCTGTTTGGGCGTTGACCGCGCCCACCCTAGCCGCGATTGGGTGCGGCTGTTCGAGGTCTACGGCGAGAGGGAGCGGCGCAGCGAACTGACGAACGTGCTTGCCCTGTGTTAGAAGCTCGGCGCATACTTCTCGTAGAAGGTATTGGTAAAGAGGAGGTCAGGGTCGTAGCGCCGTTTGGCGGCGAAAAAGTCGCCGATCTCCGGGTAGGAGTGGGCCAACTGCTCTGGGGTATAGTGAAGCTGGTAGGGTAAAAAGAAGCGCCCGCCCAGCGCCGTGGTCAGGTCAATCAGCGCGCCCGTGATGCGGCGCATCTGCTCGTTGCCCTGCTCGTCGCTCCTCTGGTTGATGTAGAGCACCACAGAGAACATATCAGCGGGCGCATAGGTAAGAAAATTCTCCTCGCGATGGACCACCCGCACCGAGGCGTTGAGCAGATTCACCTTCTGTTGTTGCACCAAAGCGCGCAGCCCATCAACAAAGGGCACAAACTGCTCGCGCGGGATAAAATACTCGTGCAGGATATCGGTCTCGCCGGGCAGGTTGTTGCGCAGATACTTAACCGAATCATGCATCGGCTCGTTGCGCGAGACCAGACAGGCTTCGCCGTCCTGCATGGCCTGGGCGCGGGTAACGGTGCAACTCTCCAGCCGCGGCTCGATGTGCTTTTCGGCAAACCACTTGAGGCGCATGGGCAGCGACCCCTGTTTCGAGAGGTTGAGCACCAGCCGGCGCAGCTTGACGTTGGAGACTTCGCCCAGGGGCGGTATTTGCGCGCCCTCCATGGGCTGCTCCTCATAGGTATAGAGGATCATCTCCCGCAGCAGCGATTGGGGCGCGGTGGAGAGATGGCCGTACATCAGGCCCAGCTTCGGGTTGGGCATCAGCTCCTGGGCAAAGAGCGCCGGAAATTCTTGATAGTCAATCCAACGACGGCCCGGCGCGTAAATCACATTGTCCGTGATCTCCAGCTCGGCGTCCACAATCACGCCAAAGAGGCCATAGCCGCCGACCACCAGGCCAAATAACTCCGGCGTCTCGTCAGGCGCCAGCCGCTGCACCGTGCCGTCGGCCTGCATCAGCCGCAGGCCGCGAATGGTCTTGCCGATGGCGCCCACCTGATGGTCCATGCCGTGAGCGTTGACCGAGATCGAGCCGCCCACGGTGAAGATGTCGGTGGACTGCATGGCCTTGACCGCATAGCGGGGGTGGAGGAAGTCCTGGATCTGGTGCCAGGTGGCTCCGCTCTGCGCGGTGATGGTTTTGCTTGCCTCGTCTAGGGAGATGCGGTTGAAACGGGTCATGTCCAGCACCAGCGCATCGCGGTAAAAGGCCTGGCCGCCCATGCTATGGCGGACGCCGGCCACGGAAACCTTGCGCCCCTGCTCGCGCGCATAGCGCAATGCGGCGCGCAGCTCCTCTTCATCTCGCACCTGCACCACGCCGTGGACGGGCGTCCGGTTGAGACAGCTTGCGTCGTTGATATAGCCGCCCTGCTGCGTCCAGTGCAGCCCATCGGCAGGCGCTGGCTCCGCAGCCTCGAGCGAGTCATGCGCGCCGGAAGCTGCCTGGGGATAGCACTCCGGGTCGTCGGCCGGCTCTGCCGAAAGCAGGAGCGCCCGCCGCGTCGCGGCCGCCAGCACCCCCGCTGCGCCGGCTGCAATCAAGGTCGAACGTCGTGTCAATCTACGGGCAAAGAGGGTCATAGACCGGCGGGAGCCTCAGCGGTTTACGTTGGGCAGGTAGAGGGTGGGCGTCGCCCCGGCGCCGACGGGCTTGGCGTTGATGCCGAGCCGGTCCTGGGCATAGAAGATGATCCGGTAGTCGCCCTGCTCGCTGAACCCGTTGATGTAGTTGAACTCGTACCGGCCCGGCGATCCGGCTACCGGCTCCAGGCGCACCACCGGCACATTCAGGTTCAAAGTCACCGCGTCCGGCTCTTGGAAGGAGGGCGGGTAGACCGCGGCCCAGACCAGCCGGATCGACTCGGCGCCAGGGGCGACCTGCGCCCGCAGCAGCCCTGAGCTGCCGTCAAAGGCGATGCTGGTGCTGGTGATCTGGGGGCGCACCGAGCTGAAGAAGCTGGTCACGGAGCGCGCCGCCGCGACAGAGCCATCGCCGTTGCTGAAAACGCCGTCGGCGTTGTCGTCCAGCCAAGGCGTCTGGTCCACGCCGGCCAGTGTGACGGCATCCATCCCCTCGTCGAAGCAGGTCTTCAGGTTGCCGCTGTCGGCCAGGCAGGAGAAGAACGCATCTGAGAAGTAAGCGCCATCGGCGGAAGCGTAGGCGTTGTTCACCCGGCCCGTCGAGGTGACGACCACCCGCCCCTGCCGGGCGAGGCTGTTCAGCGGGTTCTGTGCATCGCCCTCCAGGTTATCCAGGAAGCTGCCCGACTGGCAGGCTTCGATCACGATGTTCACCTCGTCCACGCCGCTGGCATCCTCCATCTCGCGCAGCCAGCTATTCAACTCTGCGGGCGTGATGATGTTGCCCGCGGTGCAGCCCGTCACGCAATATTTGTCGGCGAAGCCGTGGTCCATCAGATAGACAAAGAAAGGCTTGTCCGGCCCCACCCGCGCCTTGGCCCAGCCGGTGATGGCCGCCTGCACCGCGCCGGGCGTCAGCACGATGTTCTGCGTATCCGGCACGCCATCGCCCGTGGCGTCTTGCGCGACCGGCGCGAGATAGTAGATATCGTCCTCGCTAAAGCCTGCGCTCTGGAAGATGCGATAGGCGCGGTTGGTCGCATTGTAGATGTTGGTCTGGAGGCCAAAAGTCTCGTTGTGGCCGGCGACGATCAGAGCAGCGCCGGCGCTGGCCGCCAGCCGCCGCACCTCCAAATTGTGGACGCTGCTGTTATTTTCCCCATCAATGACCCGCACCTGGATTTGGTTGCTGCCGACGCGCAGGGAAACGTCCTCGACGCGGAACTGGGCGGTAGCGCCGGCCAGGCTAAAGTCGCTCTTCTCCTGGCTTGTGCTCTCGTTGCGGACGATGGCCCGGCTGAGGTTGCCGCTGGGGTCTTGGGCCGTACCGCTGAAGGTGAGCGCCGGCGCGGTGGTGGTATAGACCGTCCCCAGGGTCGGCTGGAGCGCATTGATCAGCGGCGCGGTCCTATCGGTCGGTTCCACCGGACGGCAGGGGATCGCGCCGGAGGGGTCGCTCTCGTTGCGGGAATAGTCCAGCGCGCGCACCTGCAGGGTGTACAACTCATTGGGCGTCAACCCGCCTAGCTCGATAAAGGTCGTGGCAGCCCCCTGCACATCCTCGACGCCCGTATCGGTAGCCGCCTGGTTGCTGTAGGTGATCCGGTAGCTCGCCACGTCCGGCTCCGGGCTGCGCTGCCACTGGAGGCCCAGCGTCGTCTGGTTGATCGCCAGACAGCGCAGGTTGATGGGCGGCGCGGGCGGCGTGGCGTCGAGCGTCACCTTGAGGGTGTACTCGGTCCCTGCGCCGAATTGAACCGGGTCGAACTGGCGCAGTTGGATATAGTAGACGCCGTTCTTGGTGGAGTTCCAGAGCAGGCGGATAGTGTTGCCGAAGGCATTGCTCTCGAAGGAGGCAGCCGGGGCGTTGCAGGCGTCGTGGAGGAAGATGACCGGGTCGGCTAGGTCGCCCGTGCCCGCGGCTTCGATCACATAGGTCTTGTTGGCCTGAGCCGTGAAGCGCACCCAATCCTGGTCCCCCTCATAGTGGAAGGTATGGTTTTGGGGCGCGCCGTCGGTGGGGATCGCCTTTGCGCGGCTGCACAGGTCGTCATTCTCCAGCCCGTCCGGGTTGACGCCGGCCACGGGCGGCGCGTCGGGCGCCGTCGCCCCTGCCTCTTGCGGGAAGTAATCGGCGGCCTGCTGGGCGGCGAGGTAGGCGGCCCTGGCCCCAGTGCTGCCATCGGTCCCGTTGAGGATTTGGCCTGCCAGGGTCGCCGCCTGGCCCGCCGGCCCTGCGGCAGCGGCGGCGCTGTCGGCAGCCAGCACTTGTTGAAGCTGGGCGACCAAGTTATCGGACAAGGTGCCGGTGCCGGAAGCCGGCCAAAAGGCGGCGATGGCCGCACGCGCCTGGCCCGCCCGCTGCACCATATTGGCGGTCGCGCCGGGGCTGGCTGCCGTCTCCTGCATGGCTTGGTCCA
>DATLZJ010000047.1:0-5823 GCA_035574055.1 Caldilineaceae bacterium | reverse complement strand
GAGGGTACTGGTGCCATCGAATTCGAGGTAAATCGTGCCAGCAACGGCGTCCCCCACGCCGCCATCAAAGGTACCATGGCGGGCGGCGCTGACCGCCCCTTGCAACAGGCCAAATAATGCCTCTACCGTAAGCACCACCAGCGTGACTTGCCGGAGGGACCGGATTGTATGAGCGTCGGCAAAGGGGCGCAAATCCATAAAGAAGACTAGAAAAGAAGAGGCGGTCACGGCAAAGAGCGCGTAGGTCAAGGGTGAAAATTGGGGCGCGGCCAACAACTGGAGAGCGCCGAGCAGCACGTAAAATATCGCGACAAGGCTTAGGTTCCGAAGATTGTGCCTGGCGCGCGTACCGACGTAGAAGAGCAGGCCGGCTATGAAGAGCAAGGGCAAAACCAGCGCTACCGCCTTGAGCGGGCTAAAGGCAAGCAGCAGGATCAGGAGATAGAGGTGGACAAACCGGCGTTGACGCGGTGCAAGGGCGACCCCGGCAGCGCCTGCTCTTGTAAATGTTGCAATAGCCATTTATTCGTGATTCTCTAGCGGTGCGATCCATAGCCCTGCAATATAGGCATCGCGACTGCCCTGTTCGCCGCCGTCATTGGCAAAGCGCAACTCGATGGTGATCCGGTCAGGATTATCCCACAACTCAGGAAACAGGCGTAGACATTGAACGGCCCACGACTCATCGTCTCGTGCAAACCAGAGTGTGCCCACCGGCCGCCGATTGGCCCAGACCTGCAAGATTACAGGACCGGGCTGGTCATGTTTGCCGAGCACGTGTAGCTCATAGACGGCCGGCGGCAGTTCCACCATCGTCCAGGTGCTGTACTCGCTGGTCAACAACAGGGCGGTTTGGAACCCATAGCGTTGCTCTATTTCTACAGGCAGCGCCTCGCGATGGCCTATGTCGGACGGAAAGCGGGCCGCGTCGATCATCACACCCTGGGCGACAGCGGCAGCCGCTGGTTGCGGCCAGTCCAGCTGGCAAGCGCCGGATTGTTGTCGCATCACCTGGTGTAGCTGTAGCAGTCGCTGAAGGTTCCCGGCGCCCAGGCGCAGAAGACCGGCGCCGTTCAGGCTGAGAGCGAGGAGTACAAGCACGGCGAGCGCGGGGAGGGGGATCAATATCTCTGAGGCTCTTTGCCAGCTCATCCTTGACCTGACGTCAGCAAGAGAAAAGCGATTCATAGAAGCGCAGAAAATGCCGCGCCACCGCTTCAGGTGCATACATGTGCCGGATCTGCTCACCACCGGCGCGCGCCGCAGCCTTGGCGGCATCCGGCGCCGATGTGACCTCGACAATGGCGGCGGCCAGCGCCTCAGGATCGCGTGCCGGAATGAAACGAATATAGTTGCCCGCCGGGTCCAGCATCCGGATGCCCGGAAGATCGCTGCCGATAACCGGGCAGCCGCAGAGGAGCGCCTCCTTGACCACACGCGGCGACCCTTCGGATAACGAGGGACAGAGCAGGACATCGCTCATGGCATAGTAGGCCGCCAACTCGGCATTTGGGAGGTGGGGCAAGATTGTAATCTGCTGTTGTAAGTGGTAGGCCTGGATCATCTCCTGCACCTCGGCCCGCTCCTGGTCATGGACGCCGCCGACAAAGAGCATCTGGAAGGCGACTTGCCGGTCGCGCAATCGCCTGAGCGCCTCCAGGATAATATAGATCCCCTTGATCTGCCGGGCAAGACCGACAAACAGCAGGAGAGGGCGTCCTTCCGGCACTCCCATCTTAGTCCGGTCCAGTTCAGATGGAGGCCGGTAGCGGCTAGCGTCAATCTCGGTGGGCAGAACCGCAAGATGGGCGCGGGCGCCAAACCATTTTGTTAGGTTTGTGACGGCGGCAGGCGAGTTACAGGTAATGCCATCGGCCAAGCGATAGACCAGATAATCCACGAGGATGCGCTGCGCATACAGCCGGTAGGTGGGGAGCTGCTTACGCAGCGATGAGCTTGGGCCATCCTGGCGGCCCAAGAGGGTATCAAAGACATAACCCAGGTTATCACTGTAGAGGGAGACGACATTGCGGACGTTATAAGCCTGCTTGAATCGCCGCCTCACTCCAAATGGCAGTGCGGCTCTCCCAGCAATAATGTCCTGTACGATGACGCCGCCATTCCGCTTGCCCAATCCCTTGATGAGGCCAACGCTGGTTTGTATTGCGGCGCGCTGAAACGCACGTTTGCCGGGGTGATTGAGCGTATGGACCACGATTTGCTTCCAGCGGCCGGCAAACTGCTCGGCTGCGTAGCTCGGTCGCGTCAGCAGATGCAGGGAGGCGACCTGTTCTGACAGGGCGGCAAACATCACGATGCGGTCAATATAGCCACCAATATCGGGAAAGACAACAATAACATGCATAGAACATGTAGTATCCAAGAATTGTATGCTCAGGTCGTCAGGTAATGCCGGCGAGCGCTCGTTGTGCACGCCGTGTCCAGCTATACTGGGTAACGTCCTGGCGTGCTTGTGCACCAATGGCCTCGCGCCATTCAGGAAGAGCGGCAGCCCGCTCAATCGCCTGTTGCCAGGCATCTACACAGTCCGGCGGGCAGAGCACGCAATTGGCCGGGCTGAGAATCTCTCTCAACACAGGCAAGTCACTGGCGATAATGAGACGACCGGTTGCCATATATTCGAACATCTTGAGCGGGCTTGCCCAGGCCATCGTGTCCTGACCGCCGCTCGCGGCTACGTTGCGTTGGTATGGCATCAATAAGACCTCACATGCCGCCAAGTACTGGGGCAATTTAGCGTTTGGAATGAACCCTAAGAACAATACGTTAGCGATCCGGTCATCCCTGGTCTGTTGGCGGTATCTGTCTATATCCTGGTCATTCCCACCGGCGATCAGAAATTGAAACTGTGGGAAGCGCCGAGCCAGCTCTAGGATCAACTCAATGCCTCGCCCAGCATAGAGATGGCCTGCATAGCCGAGGGTCAACGGGGCATCGGACAGACCAAGGCGCTGACGAGACACAGCAGCAGCCGGCATGTCCTCGAAGCGCTCCAGATCGACCCCATCAGGGAGCACAAGCACATCCTTTCCCGCTGTTTTTGCAGCGAGCAGGTCTTTGAGCGCCTGGGTGATCACAACCAAGCGGCGCAGGCCGCGTCCCTGCATAAGCAGGCGGTAGCTCAAGCGATTGAACGCTGTGCGCGGCGGCTCGTGGATCTCATAAATGGTGGGAATCCCCCACATGGCTGCTATCACCGCTGCCGATAGCGTGCGGGTATAGACAAGTTCCGCGCGCACACGATGAGCGTAGCGAACCGCGCGTGCCGCAAAATCATATCCCCGGTATCGCGCTGTGGTGCTTAGCCACCGGATTGGAAACTCGCCGCGTATCCCATAATGCTCCCAAATCTCGCCTGTTGGCTCCGGCACGGATGGGTTGTCGTATCGTGGTACACACAACTCTACCTGATGGCCAAGCTGGCAAAACGCCTGGCACATCTTCATCACATGGATGCTGTTAGCGGTACGTGAAGGGATGGTGGAGGAGGCGACATAAAGGATATGCATATCAGTTTTGGCCAATGCGTGCTGGACTTGCTCAATATCCGATGGAAGCGCCTTCCAACGAGCGCTCAGATACTGCCGATGTTATTGGCGCGACCTGGTGCAGCCATTGCTGGAACACGAGCAAACCCCAAATCCTGGGGCCGTTCGCAAATAGGTTCTCTCGGTTGACTGCGTCTGGCCGTAACAACCAAGGCTGGGTGAAGAGTCGATCCTGAACCCAGGCGCGCTCCTTGCGAAACCAGACCGTCCACGGGCTGCTAAAGCCTTTCTTGGGACGATCAATGACTGCATTCGGCAGCAGATTGCGCGCGATTTGTTTTAGGAGATACTTCCTTTGCCCCTGCGGCGCCCGAAATTGAACGGGCACCGCAAACACTTGCTCGACCAGGATGTGGTCGAGCAGCGGCGGGCGCACCTCAAGAGAGACAGCCATACTGGCACGGTCAACCTTGGTGAGGATGTCGTCGGGTAAATAGGTTTTGAGGTCGAGATACTGAACTCGCGTCAGCGGGTCCAGCTCCGGACGCCAGTATTGGCGGAAATACCAATAGTCGTCATAGTCGGCAAATTCGCGTTGCCACGCCGGGGGGAACAAGCGGCGTTTTTCACTGGGTGAAAATAGCTCAATCCGCCGGGCGTAGCGTTGTAGCTCTTCGGTGGTCAGATCGCGCAACAGACCACGACCTAACCGCCCGGCCGGCCAGATTGTATCAATGGTATCTTGGACGCTACGGGGCAAAGAAAGAGCCATATGTCTAAGGAACTGCCGGCGCAGCCAAGCTGTGTACCATCGGTAGCCGGCAAAAATCTCGTCGCCCCCATCGCCAGAAAGCACAACCTTGACCTGTTCAGCAGTGATCGCCGACACAACATAGGTCGGGAGGGCCGAACCGTCGGCATAAGGCTCGTCATACATCCAAACCGCGCGTGGCACCATCTCCTGGATCGAATCTACCCCGACGGTGCGCTCGTGGTGGAGAGTCTGGTAGTGGTCGGCTACGAGCCGGGCATACTCTAGCTCGCTGTGCTCGCGTACATCAAAACCGATGGAAAAGGTACGAACCGGCCCAGAGCTAGTCTGCGCCATGAGCGCAGTGACTGTGCTGGAGTCAAGCCCACCACTCAGAAAGACCCCAAGCGGCACATCGCTGCACAGGTGAATGCGGACAGCCTCGGCCAGCGTTGGGGTGATGGCTTCCACCGCCTCACCGGTGCTGTGGATGGGTAGTGGTGTATGTAGCGGCACGTCCCAATATTGGGTGTGACGAATCTCTCCATTCTCCCACACCAGCATAGACGCAGGCGGTAATTTGCGAATGTGGCGGTAGGCAGTCTTTGGGGCAGGAATGTAGAGATAGGTCAGGTAGTCAAAGAGCGCCGATCGGTCGAGGGTGTGGTCCACACCAGGATGGGCTAACAGGGCTTTTAGCTCTGAGCCAAACAGAAACAGGCCGTCGTTGAGGTAATAGAAGAGCGGCTTGATACCGATGCGGTCGCGAACGAGCAGGATGCGGCAGCGCTGGTTGCTAGGGGTGCTAGCCGCTGCCGGGTGTGGCCGCCGGTCATAAATCGCATAGGCGAACATACCGCGCAGCCGCTGGACATGCTCGTCCCCCCATTCCTCGTAGGCATGGAGAATGACCTCTGTGTCGGTATGCGAGCGGAATCGGTGTCCAGCGCGTTCAAGCTCGGCGCGCAAATCCTGGAAATTGTAGATCTCGCCGTTAAAGACAATCCAGACGGCGCCGTCTTCGTTGCTCATCGGATTATGACCCGCCGGGGAGAGATCAATGATCGCCAAGCGCCGGTGGGCAAGCGCGACCCCATGATCTGTCCAGACTTTTAGACCGAAGTCATCCGGCCCACGGTGGCTGATCGCATCCGCCATGGAGTGGACACGTTTTTCAAGCTGAGGTTCGTGTGCAACAATGCCGGCGATTCCACACATGGGCAGCTACCTCTGAGACAGCCTTCAGGCGTTTATTCCCTCGATGGCTCTAGATTTTCGGAGATGCCTTGCACGATAAGCGAGTCAAGCGGTCGGCTGTCAGGCAATCAGCATGATCACGAATGAATAGGTCTTTATAGGGTTACTTTCTCCGCCTGAACGATGATCCGTCCGGCTTTTTGGCTATCTGTTGTTATATTGTAGTACCGCAAGAATAAAGTGCGGACGAAACTACGAGCAAAAGGCAGGTCATACACACGGTTACTGATCAACCGCCAAAATCGAGGAGAGGTAAGCAAGCTACGGTGGTGTTGGAATACCACCTGCCTCACACAAAAGCCGCAG